>JAKSDE010000366.1 GCA_022360235.1 Cytophagales bacterium | reverse complement strand
TCTGGGTTCTGAGTTCCGGGTTCCGGGTTCTGAGTTCCGAGTTCCGGGTTCTGGGTTCTGAGTTCCGGGTTCTGAGTTCCGAGTTCCGGGTTCCGAGTTCTGGGTTCTGAGTTCCGGGTTCCGAGTTCTGGGTTCTGAGTTCCGAGTTCCGAGTTCTGGGTTCTGAGTTCCAAGTTCTGGGTTCTGAGTTCCGAGTTCCACTTTACACCATCTTTTGGGGTACTACCCATTGATCGAACTGTTGATCGGTTAATAAACCTAATTCTAGGGCAGCTTGTCTCAAAGTACTTCCTTCTTTGTATGCTTTTTTAGCAATTTTAGCGGCATTTTCGTAACCGATATGTGGATTGAGGGCTGTTACGAGCATAAGCGATTCTTCTAAGTTTTTATCAATCATTAGATAGTTAGGCGTAATACCGACTGCACAGTTTTTGTTAAAGGATGCACACGCATCTTCTAATAGTCTTGCTGCTGTGAGCAGATTGTAGATCATCATAGGTTTAAAGACATTCAACTCAAATTGACCATTCATCCCTCCTACAGCAATAGCTGTATCTAAGCCAATAATCTGTGCGCAAACCATCGTAAGGGCTTCACATTGGGTAGGATTTACTTTGCCAGGCATAATGGATGAGCCTGGTTCGTTTTCAGGAATAAGAATCTCTCCAATACCGCATCGAGGCCCCGAAGCAAGCATTCTGATATCGTTTCCTATCTTCATCAAACTAACGGCGAGTTGTTTAAGTGCACCAGAGGTTTCTACAATAGCATCATGTGCAGCAAGTGCTTCAAACTTATTGTCAGCACTTACAAAAGGATGGCCTGTTAGTTCAGCAATTTTTTGTGCTACTTTTTGTGCATAACCTTGAGGGGTATTCAGCCCTGTTCCTACTGCCGTACCGCCCAAGGCTAGTTCTGATAGATGATGGAGTGTGTTTCTCAAAGCTTTTATACCATGTGTTAGCTGAGAAACGTATCCAGAAAACTCATTTCCTAATGTCAAAGGGGTAGCATCCATGAAGTGTGTTCTGCCAATCTTTACCACGGTTGAAAATGCTGCTGCTTTTTTAGCGAATGTATTGCTTAATACTTCAATCTTAGGGAGGGTTCCTTCTACAATCATTCTGTACGCAGCGATATGCATGGCAGTGGGGAAAGTGTCATTAGAGGATTGTGATTTGTTTACATCATCATTAGGGTGGAGTTTTTTATGGAGGTCTGTTAACTTTCCTCCTAGCAAAACATGGGCTCTATTAGCAATGACTTCATTAACATTCATATTGGTTTGTGTACCAGAACCTGTTTGCCATACTACTAATGGAAACTGGTCGTTCCATTTACCCGCCCATATTTCATCACACACCTGAACGATCAACTGTGCTTTTTCTTGGGATAACACGCCAAGTTCATGGTTGGTGAGTGCAGCCGCTTTTTTCAATAATGCAAAGGCCTTGATTACTTCTAAGGGCATACGCATCGTCTCTCCACCAATCGTAAAGTTCTGCTTAGAACGTTGTGTTTGTGCGCCCCAGTATTTGTCAGTAGGAACTTCTACGGTTCCCATCGTATCTTTTTCAATTCTTACACTCATTTAACGAATACTTGACTATTAAAATTAATAGTTCTGAGTTCTTATTTAACATATAGTTATTTACGATCGATGAGAAGGCTATTTCATTTCTCCTACCCTTGTGCAGTAACCTGTATAGCTCTTCTCCTTTTCCTAGAACCTGTCTTAGCTTTAAGATTACCCTTCCAACAAAGCCTTCGTGAATACTTCTTTTAGGGTTGCCACACTCTCCTGCTGTGGGAAGAGGAGATTCTTCCAGGCACTATCGAAGCCTTATCGAAAGCATAACACCGCTACTTTATTGTTCTGTAAGATTTTTGAGGAGGTTACTATAGTCGTCAAGTAAATCAATATGTTTCTTCTGAATTAAAGCTAATTCATTTCTTAAGCTATCGATATTACGTGTTTTAGCATATTTTTGTGGCCCTTCTACTAAAATCTTAGGACTTTTATCTTCATTATACGTCTTTTCTTTGATCATCTGCCCTTCACCGAAAAGTAACCAATCGCTATCTAACTCCGAACAGCACGCCAATATGTTTAGCAGTTTCTCGATACCATAGGTTCTTCCTTGAAGAATAAAAGAGATTTGACCTCCCGACGTGCCCGCCTTCCTCCCGAGTTCATTGATTCCTACTTTTTTCGTTTTTAAATACACACGTAGCCTTTTGCCTATAGCTTTTAATTGCTCTCTAGCTTTTGGATCTGTCATTATTTTTTTCTTTTAGAGAAATCGGATATTTTAATGTAAACGTAAGAGTTACTCCCCCGTGCACTATGCCTCGCAAAGATAAAGGGTTGTAACTCGTGTGTCAAACTCCTCAAAGTTAAGAAGTTTTTTCTTTTAACGCATAAAAATTACAATTTTTCAGAGAAATCAAAATACACATCTTTTCAATTTGAGACCGATGCATGGTATAAAATATTAATTGATTCTTTTATTAAATTTATAATTAAGTTACTAAGTTATGTTAAAATATAATTATAAAACAATATAAAAATAACTTACTATGCCATATATTTACTTTTACGACGGTAGCAATTTATGGCTTTCAAATACTGTAGTAGCCACCCCTTAACCTGACAATTACAACTAGCGGGGCACAGAAATCTTTAGATTAGTAGTGGCTTACGCCCTTTATTATGTTGAGCTAGCGCATAGGGCGCTGGTCGCAAATCCCAAGGGGTATAGATAATTACAATGACCAGAGAAGGAGATAACCTGCTGCCAAACGCATCAAAATCTGCTCATATAGCCTATAAAGAAGAGATGTAACCTAGTTTTGCAACAGTCTCGGAGCATCTGAACCAAAGGCAACGGGTATAAAAAACTATTGCCTTATCAGAGGGAAGGAGGCTTAGTTGGTGGAAAATAAGTAATAACTTTTTAGAATAATACATTTACTTAACCCTTCAAAAATTATTTAGATTGCAATTTTTAACTAAAAATCGGATTAAAATGTTCACAGATAACAACACAAATCGTGTGTTTATTTAAAACAACAAAAAAAGGAGGCCGGCTTTGTCAGGCCCATGATAGATTTATTTGCCTAAATTAGGAGTCGAAATTAAACCATTACCCGTGAAAGATAAGAACGAGCAAAAAATTAACCAGGCCCATGATGCTTATGGCAAAGAGTCCTTAAGTCGTAAAGAGGTCGCCATTGATTCTCTGAAGGGCCATTTACCGAAAGAACTATTAGAATTAATCGATTTAGACTCGCTGGAACTCACCAAGGGAAGTTTTGTGGATAACTTTTTTCAATTTCATAATGACATAACCTACAAGGCCAAAATCAAGGGTAAGCAAAGCTTTATCTACCTGCTAATCGAACTGCAACTGAATCCAGAGGAGCTGATGGCCTTTAGGATGTTGTTCTACCCAATGTTGCTCTTAAGTACTTATCAGAAACAAAATAAGCAGGCTAAGAAACTACCGTTAGTGTTGCCTATTTGTTTATACAATGGCAAAGTGCAGTACCCCTTCTCAACAAGTATGTATGATTGTTTTGAAGATCCAGCCACAGCGCGTCAGTTTAAGCTATTAGAGCAGTTTATGCTCTTGGATCTGAATAATTTTGATAGGGAAGAGCTCTTAAAGCATAGTGTTTCAGCGCTCTTCCAGACGCTTTACAAAGAAAGCCATGTGCGCCCTCTAATGGGAAATTGATAGTGTATCGATAGCATCGTCTAACAAGAGCAGCATCCTTCCGTTGAGTCCATGTTCCTTTTTAATAATGCCTAGCTGAAAATATTTTTCTTTCTCCATGATAAAAACAAAGCCTTGTTTTCAACCTACCGAGCTCATGAACGTGCAGTTTTGTTTCTTTTGCTCAAATGGCTTTGCAAGAATATAGCTCCTATAACGATAAATAATAAAAGTTTAAAAAAATTAAGTATATTTGCGCCCCAAAATACTAAGATCATATATACTAAACTTAATAAGTGAAAAAGGTGAAAGACTTATTTATTTATTTGCTGTTAATGGCAAGTATAAGCTGTTTTAGGCCTGTAGAGCGTGAGGTTATTACAGGGCAAACTATAAAAGTTCAAATAACAAATTTAGTCTTGGGAGAGGAGGGAGCGCTAGAAATTCAGGGTAAGATTAACCATGGAGCCAAGAAAAATTTAAAAATGGGCTTGCTATTTTCTTTTTATAAAGAATTTAACCCTAAAAGTGCGCAAAGCCAGCTACATTATCCGTTAGAAAATGTGCAGCCTGATAGTAATGAATATAGCTTTAAACTAGTTCTTAAAGATATTGTTATCCCCTCGGACGGTCGTGCAATTCTCTATGTACAGGACAAAGATAAGATTTTTTATAGCGAAAAGAAAGCGATAGAAGGGTTAAAACAGTATCAAAAAAGACAATCGGCTGCTATAACTATACAGAAGAGCTGGAGAGCATATCAAGCAAGAAAAGCCCACCAGCAAACTGAAGCAGCATTGGAAGCGCTACAAGCAGAACTGGAAGAGTCTAAAGCAAAGTTGGAAGAAGCCTGCCAACAACGCCAACAAGCTGAAAGAGCGTTGAAAGGTAAAAGACGACAACATGAAGCAGCGTTGGAAGCGTTGCAAGCAGCGCTGGAAGAAGCCCGCCGACAAGCTGACAAAGCGTTGCAAGATGAAAGACGACAAGCTGAAGCAGCGTTGAGAGCGTTGCAAGCAGAACTGGAAAAGTCTAAAACAGCGCTGGAAGAAGCCCGCCAACAAGCTGAAAGAGCGTTGCAAGAAGCAAGAGCAACCAGTCAGCAAGCTGAAGCACAGGTGGAAGCGTTGGAAGATGAAAGACAACAAGCTGAAGCAGCGTTGAACGAAGAAAGAGAAGCCCGCCAGCAAGCTGAAGTACAGGTGGAAGCGTCGCAAGCAGAACTGAAAGAGTCTAAAGCAAAGTTGAACGAAGCCCTCCAACAACGCCAACAAGCTGAAAGAGCGTTGCAAGAAGCAAGAGCAACCAGTCAGCAAGCTGAAGCACAGGTGGAAGCGTTGAAAGATGAAAGACGACAAGCTGAAGCAGCGTTGAACGAAGAAAGAGAAGCCCGCCAGCAAGCTGAAGTACAGGTGGAAGAGTCTAAAACAAAGTTGAACGAAGCAATAGAAGCCCGTCAGCAAGCTGAAGTAAGGTTGAAAGCGTCGCAAGCAGAACTGGAAAAGTCTAAAGCAGCGCTGGAAGAAGCCCTCCAACAACACCAACAAACTGAAAGAGCGTTGCAAGAAGCAAGAGCAACCAGTCAGCAAGCTGAAGCACAGGTGGAAGCGTTGCAAGGTGAAAGACGACAAGCTGAAGCAGCGTTGAACGAAGCAAGAGCAGCCCGTCAGCAAGCTGAAGTAAAATTGAAAGCGTCGCAAGCAGAACTGGAAAAGTCTAAAGCAGCGCTGGAAGAAGCCCTCCAACAACACCAACGAACTAAAAGAGCGTTGGAAGAAGCAAGAACAGCTCTCCAGCAAGCTAAAGGAAATATTTTCACTCAGCTCTGGGGTAATCTAATGGAGTTCTTGAGGGGATTCAAAATATAGAAGCAGTGTTGAGAGAAGCAAGAAGAGAACACCCACAAACTGAAGCAAAGTTAGATGCTGTACTTCGACGATATCAAAAGATGTTACTATTCAGCAAGACATAAAAGCATCTCTCCTGAAAAGCTACAATGATATTTTCAAAGTGTGCCTTGCTTTGTTAGGGTGGAAATACACCCCCTTAATTTGGTCGACCCTTAACAAGTATTCAATACTGCGTTTTACACTTAAAATGACTATCCTAGCTCACAAAAATTCATGTATAGCGTAGCCATATTGGCAAGAAAAACCTGTATGGCACTCCAAAACTTTGCAAAAATAGCATTAGTCCCCTATCGGAACCCAGAACTCAGAACTCGGAACCCAGAACTCAGAACCCAGAACTCAGAACTCGGAACCCAGAACTCAGAACTCAGAACCCAGAACTCAGAACCCAGAACCCAGAACTCAGAACCCAGAACTCAGAACAAAGTTCTTTGTAAAGCGCTGGTCTCCGTGCTTTTGTTCTTTCTAACGCTTTTTGATAGCGCCATTCTTGGATAACCTTTTCATTACCAGATAATAAGACAGGAGGCACTTCTATATCTTGAAAGTTAGCAGGCCGTGTATAAACAGGCGGTGCAATCAACCTATCTTGAAACGAGTCCGTTAAAGCAGATGTTTCGTCTGATAATACCCCAGGAAGCAAGCGAATGATGGCGTCTGAGAGCACTGCTGCGGCTAGTTCACCTCCTGATAATACATAATCACCAATGCTTATTTCTCTTGTAATCAATCTTTCCCTGACCCTTTCATCCACCCCTTTATAGTGACCACAAAGAATAAGAAGATTCTCTTGTAAAGAGAGCTGATTGGCTAGCTGTTGGGTTAACCTTTCGCCGTCTGGGGTCATATAAATAAACTCTTGGTAATTAACTTTCTCCTTTAAGGCATTCATACACCGAACAATGGGCTCGATCATCAATACCATACCAGCCCCTCCACCATAGGCATAATCATCCACACTTTTGTGTTTATCTACAGCATAATCCCTCAGATTATGCATGTATACCTCTACAGTACCCTTCTCTCTAGCCCTTTTGAGTATAGAGTGAGCAAAAGGACTCTCCAGCAGTTGCGGTAAGCAAGTAATTATATCTATTCTCATAGTTTTCAGTGATTGTACCCACAATATCAAAAAGAAATCGTTCAAGGCAAAAACATATACATTAAGCACCCTGATCTACACTAAAAGTTAAATTTGTAGCTAAACAAAATTATTGAAGAAAAGTATTGAGAAAGCCAGAGGGTAGATGCACTAAAATACTTTGCTGCTTGTGGTCAATGTTCTTAACAATGGCATTATGATAAGGGATTAACAAAGTTTGATCACGATGATACAGAGCCAATAATTGCTGTTGGGGAAAGGCGTGAATTGTATGAATTTTTCCCAACCTTCCTTCCTCCGCATCAAACACCTGATAACCTATTATATTCTCAGGTCGATTTTTTTCTTGCAACGTTTCTGGTAATGCTGTATAAGGCACAAAAACTGGTAATCCTTTTACCTCATGGGCCTGTTTTTGATTAGCAATTCCTTCGAGTTTGATGATTGCTTTGCGATTATTGAGTGAAAAGCTTTCTATAAAATACGGAACTAGATTATGCTTTATTTGAATAAAAAGCATTTCTATTCCATCCAGTGTATCGATAGCATCGTCTAACAAGAGCAGCATCCTTCCGTTGAGTCCATGTTCCTTTTTAATAATGCCTAGCTGAAAATATTTTTCTTTCTCCATGATAAAAACAAAGCCTTATTTTCAACCTACCGAGCTCATGAACGTGCAGTTTTGTTTCTTTTGCTCAAATGGCTTTGCAAGAATATAGCTCCTATAACGATAAATAATAAAAGTTTAAAAAAATTAAGTATATTTTAGAAATATTTTATAGTATACTTATATTACAAACTACTAAAATCATATATACTAAAATTCATACGAATAAAAAGGTGAAGGAACTATTTACTTATTTGCTGTTAATGGCAAGCATAAGTTGTTTTAGGCCTGTAGGGCCCGAGGTTAGTACAAGGCAAAAAACTATAAAAGTTCGAATAACAAATTTAACCTATGAAGAGGAAAGAATGCTAAAAATTCAGGGTGAGATTGACCATGGCGCCAAGAAAAATGTAAAAATGGGCCTGCTATTTTATGAAGAATATGACTCTTTAGCTCCTCCTAAAAAAGGTTTCCATGAAAGTGAGCGAAGGCGGCTAGATTATCCTTTAGAAAATGTGACGCTTGATAGTGATCCATATAGCGTTGGACTAGTTCTTGAAGATATTGTTATCCCCTGGCCGGACGGTCGTGCAGCTCTCTATGTACAGGACGAAGGTAATATTTTTTATAGCGAAGAGAAAGCGATAGAAGGATTAAAACAGTATCAAAAACGACAATCGGCTGCTGTAACTATACAGAAGAGATGGAGAGTATATCAAGCAAGAAAAGCCCGTCAGCAAACTGAAGCAAAGGAAGCGTTGCAAGCAGCGCTGGAAGAAGCCCACCAACAACGCCAACAAACTCAAGCAGCGTTAGAAGCGTTGCAAGGTGAAAGACGGCAAGCTGAAGCAGCGTTGAACGAAGAAAGAGAAGCCCATCAACAAACTAAAAGAGCGTTGGAAGCGTTGCAAGCAGCGCTGGAAGAGTCTAAAGCAAAGCTGGAAGAAGCCTGCCGACAATCTGACGAAGCGTTGCAAAGTGAAAGACGACAACATGAAGCAGCGTTGCACGGAGCAATAGAAGCCCGTCAGCAAGCTGAAGCAAAGTTGAACGAAGCCCTCCAACAATGCCAACGAACTGAAAGAGCGTTGGAAACGTTGCAAACAGAGGTGGAAGAATCTAAAGCAGAACTGAAAGCGTTGCAAGCAGGGCTGGAAGAAGCCCTCCAACAATCTGACGAAGCGTTGCAAGGTGAAAGACGACAAGCTGAAGCAGCGTTGAGAGAAGCAAAAGAAGCCCATCAACAATGTCAGCAAACTGAGAGAGCGTTGAACGAAGCAAGAGAAGCCCGTCAGCAAGCTGAAGAAAAGCTGGAAACGTTGCAAGGCGAAAGAGAAGCCCACCAGCAAACTAAAGTAGCGTTGAAAGCAGGGCTGAAAGAAGTCCATCAACAACGCCAGCAAACTGAAAGAGCGTTGAACGAAGCAAGAGAAGTCCACCAACGAACCCAAGTAGCGTTGGAAGCGTTGCAAAGCAGAGCTAGAAGAAGCCCACCAAACGAAGTGTTGGAAGGTGAAAGACGACAACATGAAGCAGCGAACGAAGCAAGAGCAGCCCGTCAGCAAGCTGAAGCAAAGTTGAACGAAGCCCTCCAACAACACCAACAAACTGAAAAAGCGTTGAGAGAAGCAATAGAAGCCCACCAGCAATCTAAAGCAAAGTTGAACGAAACAGCTCTCCAACAATGCCAACAAACTGAAAGAGCGTTGAACGAAGCAAGAGAAGCCCACCAACTAACTCAAGCAGCGTTGGAAGCGTTGCAAAGCAGAGTTAGAAGAAGCCCACCAAACGAAGCGTTGCAAGGTGAAAGAGAAGCCCACCAACAAACTAAAGTAGCGTTGCAAGGTGAACGACAAGCTGAAGCAGCGTTGAGAGAAGCAAAAGAAGC
>JAKSDE010000362.1 GCA_022360235.1 Cytophagales bacterium | reverse complement strand
TACTCACCCAGCTATAGCAAAGCTGTACCGAAATCCAAAGGGGAATAGACTCATGGAATTTAAATATTATTTCTATACAGTCGACTTAATAACGCTCGATGATTCTATTTTTGATGCGTTTGGCAGCAGGCTAAATTATTAGTTCCTAGTTTTAGGTCCTCCTCTCAGGAGTAATGATGCTAATTTAATAATAAGACTTTGGGGAATTAGGGGGCTGTAGAATCTTAAAGAATTCTACCAAATTATAGGCCTGTATTGGCTTTAAAAGGAGATTTTTGGAAAAATTAGGGAAGCTTTCTACAGGCCCATTAGCCAAAGTTTGCCCTTCTTTTCAGTTTAACGCAAAATGTTTTCATCTTTATATTTGAAAAAATTAAGCGCTGCGTTTTTCTAAAAATTGTATGTGATGGATATAGGCATATTACACGCACACATAACAATAGTTACTTTGTTTCTGCTCTCTTTTTTGTTTAAAACCCTCCTTTTGGTTTTAGATAAAACTGTGTTGCTAAAGAAAATAAGAGACAAGACAAAAGTAGTAGATATAATACTCGGTCTTCTAATATTAATGACGGGTGGTTATTTAGTTTGGATAAAAGGAGCCATTGCCAACTACCTGCTTATAAAAATCATCCTTGTGTTCATGGCGATACCCATGGGAATTATCGCTATGCGAAAAGAAAGTAAGGTGCTTGCAGAGAACAAACTTTTTGCTACGGTAGATTCTACCGTCCGAAAAGTAGTCATTCATGACATCCCATTCCTCCTAACCGATACAGTAGGTTTTATCCGTAAGCTTCCTCATTCACTCATTGAGTGTTTCAAATCAACATTAGATGAAGTTCGCGAAGCCGATATCTTGCTTCATGTAGTAGATATCTCGCATCCTGCTTTTGAAGAACACATGCAAGTAGTTCATAAAACTTTGCTAGAAATTGGCGCAGTTAATATTCCCACCCTCTTAGTGTTTAATAAGATTGATCAATTCAGAGAAATAACAAAGCAGGATGAGGCTATGTATCTAGTAGGCACTGCCCATCAACCTGTTACTTTGGAAGCTTTGCAGCAATCTTATTTAACACAACAGGACTATCCTGTTGTATTTATCGCTGCTTCCCAAAAAGAGAATATAGACACGGTGAAGACACTATTGTATCAAAAAGTGCTCAAAAAACACAAAAGGATCTATCCTAATTTTTTGAAAAATAGCTCTTATCAATTTAGTTCTTAGTTGTGTCGTCAATTAATTTTCGATTCTAGGGCTGTAGAAAACACTCCCTTCCCCCCGTATTTGAATATAAGCAGCTAAACAATGACTGAATGGAAGCAATTCCTGCCTAGCTTTCTACAGCCCTATATAAGAAATTTCTCGATTCACACGGCTTTAAGGCCCACTTTTATGATGGGGCTGTAGAATCTTAAAGAATTCTACCAAATTATAGGCCTGTATTGGCTTTAAAAGGAGATTTGTAGAAAAATTAGGGAAGCTTTCTACAGGCCCATGATAGTAGCGGCTTTGTTGAGAAGGCACCTTCCTTGATAAAACAGATTAATCCTGCTATTTTGGAGAAATATTACTAAAACTTTCTTAAGCTATCAGGGCAAAGTTAGTGAACCATGAACACGCGCTAGTTTTAGAGGGGTAGTGAAAAATGATTTTTAAAAAAAATGTTAAAATTCAACACGCCCTATTTCAAATTAAATAATATACTAACGCCAAAATCGAAAAGTTGAAAACTAAGCCTGTTCTTCAATAAGTTTTTGCAATCGATAGACAATAGGCAGCGTATTATGGTGAAGAATACCTATAAAGAAAAAAGTAGACACAAAAAGGAACAGCACCCTTTTTCTATGCCTGTTTTAAAAGATAAACGGCTAAGCATCACCCTAGGCTTTGTGCTACAAGGAACAGCATTATTTTTGTTCATAGCGTTTGTTTCTCACTTTTTTAATGGAAAAGTAGATCAGCATATCATTGAGTCAGTACGTGAGACCGGCATAAAAACCTCTGGCTTAGAAATAAATAATTGGTTAGGTATACTTGGTGCAACGAGTGCCTACTACTTCATTTTCAGATGGTTTGGTATCACGGCTTTTTTCATACCCCTCCTGATGTATTTGGTGGGCCATAAGCTGGTTTATAAAAAAGTAGGGATAAATCTATACAAAGCTTTTATCTTTTCCATTTTTAGTATCTTTTGGATAAGCTTAGCCCTAGGCTATGTTGATTTAATACATCCAGACACCGAACTTTTTGATCATGTATTAGGGGGGATGGGCTTTGAGCTTACCATCTTATTTAACAGTCTAATAGGATGGGGAACTATCATTTTTTTACTCACCTCGCTTATTGTTTTTTTAGTTTGCTTCTTTAATATCACTTCATTAACTTTTTTATCAACACTGGTAAAACGCCCATCTACTAAGAAAACAGAGAGTCCTGAATCAGAGAGTCTTGAATTGCCCATAGATTTTAATGAAGCGCTATCCGCTACCGAGCAAACGCACCCTCCAACAGACAAAGATACCGTCGATTTGCCAATAGAAATAGTACATAATGCTCATGCTGAAGAAGAAACACAGACACAGCAAGATAACACAGAGACTCATGGACCTAACTTTACAGTGGACCAACGAAAAGAGGAAGGAAAGTTTACAGAAAACATAGAAAACTATGACCCTAAACTAGACCTGTCGAGCTACCAATACCCTACTATTGATTTACTCGATCGGCATGAGCATCAAAAGGTACAGGTTACCAAAGAAGAGCTAGCCCAAAATAAAGACAAAATTGTTGAGACACTCACTAATTTTAAGATAGGTATTTCAAGCATTAAAGCTACGATAGGCCCTACTGTTACCCTTTATGAGATTATACCAGAAGCAGGCGTTAAAATTTCTAAGATAAAAAATCTAGAAGATGATATTGCGCTGAGCTTAGCTGCCCTAGGTATTCGAATTATTGCCCCTATTCCCGGGAAAGGTACGATAGGAATCGAAGTTCCTAATAAACATCGAGAAATGGTACCACTCCGTGCTATACTAGCTACAGATAAGTTTATGAGGAGTCATAGGGAACTTCCTATAGTCATGGGAAAAACCATTTCAAATGAAGTGTTTATAACAGATTTAGCACGTATGCCTCATTTATTGATAGCCGGTGCTACTGGACAAGGAAAATCAGTAGGGCTCAACGTTGTGCTAGCCTCATTGATCTACAAAAAGCATCCTTCCCAGCTAAAATTTATATTGGTAGACCCTAAGAAAGTAGAGCTTTCTTTGTATAATAAACTCGAACGCCATTTTTTAGCTAAGCTGCCTAGCGATGAAGAAGCCATTGTTACAGAGACCAAAAAAGTAATTCATACCCTTAACTCGCTATGCTTGGAAATGGACTGTCGCTATGAACTATTAAAAGAGGCAGGCGCAAGAAATATCAAAGAATACAATGAAAAATTTGTGAGACGTCGACTCAATCCAGAGGAGGGACATCGATTTTTACCCTACATCGTGCTCGTCATTGATGAATTTGCTGATATGATGATGACCGCCGGCAAAGAGATCGAAATGCCTATTGCTAGGTTAGCACAACTTGCAAGAGCTATTGGTATACACCTTGTTCTTGCCACACAAAGGCCTTCTGTGAATGTCATTACTGGTATTATTAAAGCTAACTTTCCTGTAAGGCTTTCGTTTAGAGTGACTTCAAAAGTTGACTCCAGAACTATCTTAGATACAGGCGGAGCAGAGCAGCTCGTAGGTCAAGGAGATATGCTCCTCTCCATGAATTCAGAAATTACGCGTTTACAATGCCCTTTCCTAGATACGGAGGAAGCAGAAAGAGTTTGTGAATACATTGGCGCTCAAAGAGGGTACGAATCAGCCTATTTATTGCCAGCCTATGAAGAAGAACAGGGTGAAAATGATAAGGGAGACATGGCCTTAGGAGAAAGAGATGCTTTCTTTGAGGAGGCAGCTCGATTAATTGTCGCCCATCAACAGGGGAGTACCTCGCTCATCCAAAGAAAACTAAAGCTAGGTTACAATCGTGCCGGTAGATTGATTGATCAACTGGAGGCTGCGGGAATAGTAGGCCCCTTTGAAGGAAGTAAAGCTAGAGAAGTATTAGTGCCTGATGAACACAGCTTGGAACAACTTCTAAACAACTCAAACGATAATAACAAGTCACTAACCTCTCTGTAGAAATAGCTAACAATAATGAATACTTACACTATAAAAAGGGGAAGAACACCATGATAAGAAAAAAGTTATTTATTTTAATACTCCTTAGCACTAGGTTCAATGATGCTAGGACACAAAATGATGCTAAGGCTTTAAAAATTTTGGATAGTATGAGTGAGTATTACCAAAGTATAGAAGCATTTGAAGCAGCGTTTACTTATACCATTGAGAATCTACAAGAGGAGGTCAAAGAAGACTGGGAAGGAGCAATAACTGTAAAAGGAGATAAGTATCGTCTGCGTGTAGAGGGGCAAGAAGTATTTAATAATGGTGAAACCACATGGCTATATCTGCCAGATGCTAATGAAGTAAGTGTCAATAATTATAACCCTGAAGAAGCTATCAATCCTTGTAAAATACATACCATTTACAAAGAAGGCTACAAGGCTATTTATGTTGAAGAAAAAGTAATCAAAGATAAGACTTATGATATTATAGAACTGATACCTATAGAGCAAGATAATACTATTTCTAAGCTAGAATTAGAAATCGAACGTAAAACAAAAAGGTTGCGAAGTTGGAGTACGTTTGAGCACAACGGAACAAGGCATAGCTATCTTATCACAAAATTTGAGGAGAAGCTGGCACTAGACGATACCCACTTTAATTTCAATCCTGAAAATTACGAAGGCATAGAAGTGATTGATATGAGATAAGAAACTCAACCTAACAATGTAATGCGAAAGATCTTACTTATTTCAATACTCATATACTATGTTTTATGACGCTAGCAACCCTTTTCGAAAAAATCAAAGAAAAAAAGTCTTATCTGTGCATTGGGCTTGACCCAGCTATGCACAAAATTCCTAAACACCTTCTACAATACGATGACCCTATCTTTGAATTCAACAAGCAAATCATTGATGCTACCCTCCCCTATTGTGTAGCTTACAAACCTAACGTCGCTTTCTATGAAGCCTTAGGTACAAAAGGTTGGGAAACCCTCGAGAAAACCTTCAACTATCTGCCCCAAGAGATTTTTACAATCGCCGATGCTAAAAGAGGGGATATTGGTAATACCTCGGCTTGTTATGCCCAAGCATTCTTTGAACATATGAATGTTGATGCTATTACAGTAGCGCCTTATATGGGGAAAGATACAGTAAAACCTTTTCTTATATATGAAAACAAATGGGTGATCCTGTTAGCGCTCACCTCTAATGCAAGCAGCAAAGATTTTCAAACACTGTATTTAAAAGATAGTAATGAGCAGCTATTTGAACGTGTAGTAAAAGAAAGCTTGCTATGGGCTACACCCGACCAACTTATGTTTGTAGTAGGTGCTACCCAAGCGAAAATGCTCACAAAGATTAGAGCGATGATTCCTCAACACTTTCTATTAATCCCTGGCGTAGGAACACAAGGAGGGAGTCTAGAAGAAGTTTCCCAATTGGGGATGAATCAGCAGTGCGGTTTACTTGTCAATGTTTCTAGAAGCATCATTTACGCCTCAAAAGACAAAGATTTTGCTAGTCAAGCAGCCGCCGCTGCTAAAAAAGTCCAGCAAGAGATGAAAAAATTTCTCGATATACTTTTATGATAGTATAATATATTATATAATTGTATTAATAATTAACCATTGTTAATGCAAGAAAGTTTTCTTTATTACGTTTGGCAGTTTCAGTATTTTGACAAAAAGAACCTGACAACATGCCAGGAGGAAGCGCTAAATATTTTACATCCTGGCATGCTGAATGCTCATAGGGGGCCAGACTTTGTGAATGCTAATCTTATCATCAACAATATAGCATGGTATGGCCATATAGAGATCCACGTCAATGCTTCAGACTGGTACCACCATCAACATCAAGAAGATCCTGTTTATGACAATGTAATCCTTCATGTAGTGTGGAACAACGATCGAGTTATTCGGCGAAGAGACGGTAGTATCCTTCCCACCCTAGCGCTCAAAAATAGTGTATCTCCAACACTGATCACACGGTATAAACAACTTTTAGTTAATAAATCCCCCATTCCCTGTGCACATCAACTCTCTACAGTGAGTGAAGTAGTTAAAATTTCTATGTTAGATAGAGCCCTCTTTCAACGATTAACGCAAAAAAACAGCTTAGTTTATCAACTATTAGAAAATAATAAAAATGACTGGGAAGAAACTGTCTACCAGCTTTTGGCATACAACTTTGGTTTTAAAGTCAATAGTGAGCCTATGCTAGCGTTAAGTTTAAGCTTACCCTTAAAAATTGTAGCACGGCAACGCTACCACTTAACCCAACTCGAAGCACTATTTTTGGGACAAGCTGGCTTTTTGAAAAAAAAAGCTACTAGAAAAGATAATTATTTCGTATTACTATCAAAAGAGTATCAGTATCTTACCCATAAATATAAATTAGCTGCTAGCAAAGTGACTGAAGCACAGTGGAAGTTTTTTCGTTTGCGGCCTGCCAACTTTCCTACCATACGGATAGCCCAATTCACGCAGCTACTTCACCAACATCAAAGTATTTTTCATCTATTGGTTAAGAGCCCTTACAAAACGTTATACCAAGCGCTAGCCGTTCGTCAGTCAGCGTATTGGCAAAAACATTATCAATTTGCTAAAAAAAGTAACGCTAATATTCCTAGAATAGGTAAGGTAAGCATTGAAAATATTCTGATCAACACAGTAGTACCCGTGTTAATAGCTTATGGTAAGTCCAACGATGAACAAAACTATATAGACAAGGCCGTTGAAATATTGCAGCAGCTACCTCCAGAAGATAATAAAATAACACGCTATTGGGCTGATGTAGGAATAAAGGTGCAAAGTGCCTTTGACTCCCAAGCACTGATAGAAATTTTCAACAATTTTTGTTCAAAGAAGAAGTGCCTTTCTTGTAATATAGGCGTAGCATTGATGAAGAAAAACTAAGCAACGCTCTAAAACTGTAACCTTGCTCATTTAAGCAAATAAAACTACCTTTATGCGTTTAAAAGGTTGCTATGGAAAGACCTGTAATCATCTTTGGAGCAAGTGATTTAGCAAAGGATGCTTTAGAAATATTTCAAAGGAACAATATAGTAGTCTACGGGTTTTTAGCGGACGATACAGCCCTCCATGGTACAGAGATAGACGATGTTCCTGTGATGGGGCGTACCGAAGATGCAGGTTATTTAAAACTCATTGGCAGAAAATGTGAAGCCTTTGTCGCTGTAGAGAATATTGATGAGCGACAGGGACTCGTCAAACTGCTTCATAAACAAAGAAAGATAACGCCTATCAACGCTATTCATCCTTCAGCAAATATAGCTGCATCAGCAAGTATAGGCTATGGAAATTTATTCAATACAGGCGTAAGCTTAGCACCCGGTGCTAAGATAGGAAGTCATTGTATTATACATACCCATGCCTTAGTTGAACATGATGCAGAAGTAGATGACTTTGTACAAATTGGTGCGGGAAGTATTATTAATGGAAACGTTAAAATTGAAAAGAATACCTTTATTGGAGCAGGAGTAACCATTGTAGCAGGCATCAAAATAGAAGTAGGAGCAAGAATAGGCGCCGGTGCAGTGGTATTAGCAGATGTGAAAAAAGGAGAAGCCGTCTTGGGTAACCCTGCTAAGCCTGTAAAGCTATAAGGCCAACGTAGGTATTGAACGCTTGATAATAAAATAGCTATGGATAAAGCATACAACATACTACTTTACTACTGCTATACGCCCATCGATGACCCAGAAGCGTTCAGGGAAGAACACCATCTGTATTGCATAGAAAATAATTTAAGAGGAAGGATTATCCTTGCTAAGGAAGGAATCAATGGAACAATTTCAGGACTGCGAGAAGATTGTGAAAAATACATGTACGACCTGAAAGCAGATGCGAGATTTTCCCATATCCACTTTAAAGTGGAAACACATCACGCGCATGTCTTTCAGAAGCTCCATGTAAGAGTGAAGGCTGAAGTCGTTCATGCCAACTTGCCTCACATTAATCCTGCCCAAAAAGCTGGTAAATACATAGCGCCTGCTGATTTTAAAAAGATGAAAGATGAAGAAGATGTCGTACTATTGGATGTACGTTCCAACTACGAGCATAGCATAGGCAAGTTTAAAAATGCCATCACACTCGACATAGATAACTTTAGAGACTTCCCCCAAAAAATAGATGTACTCGCACCTTACCAAAACAAAAAAATTATCACCTATTGCACCGGGGGAATCAAATGTGAGAAAGCAAGCGCTTATTTATTAGAAAAAGGCTTTAAGAATGTCTATCAACTTCATGGAGGCATTATTCAATATGGCCTAATGACAGATGGAGAGGATTTTGAAGGAAAATGTTATATCTTTGACAATCGCCTTACGACAACCATCAACAAAAGAAACCCCGTTGTCGTTGGTAAGTGCCATGTATGTCATACTCCCTGTGACCGTATGGTGAATTGTGCTAATCCCAACTGTAACATCCATGTACCCATCTGTGAAGCATGTGCTAAAGAACTAGATGGGGCATGTTCAGAAGCCTGTCAAAAACATCCAGCTAGAAGAGCGTACGACGGTACGGGCTATTATACTAAAAAAATGTATGGCTATAATCCTTACAAATTTCTTTACGTGCGCCCTCTAATGGGAAATTGATATCGACATCTAAAGATGTCTTTGCTTGAACAACGGCAAAAGGGTTAAGGAGCATGCGTTTATCGGCGGCACAGATAAAGGTGTGAAGCCTGCTGACAATGTACTGGCCCTGGATAGCCTTCATCCAGCGATCAGGCTAACCCTGGTGACTATGCTAACGAAAGAAACCTGTGTCAGACG
>JAKSDE010000503.1 GCA_022360235.1 Cytophagales bacterium | reverse complement strand
CAGACCCAATAGACTGGAGTGCCTTTGAAAAAGCGTTTGACAGCTTCTACTCCAAAGGCTTTGTAACTCAGGACTTCTCATCCAACCCTTCTATTTCCAGCTATCTTTTGTTGGATAAATTCCCGCGTGAATAGCTCTTTTGGCTGGTTGTCCTGACCCCTAAATTGCTACTGCTTGTTCCTGCTGTTGCTTACTCCCCTCTTGTTGAAAATAGCGCGCATCCAATCTTGGCATTTTGATGGATTTTCCCTGATCGCCCTGATGAATGGCTTCCTTGTCTCTAAATTTTATAACCTAACGCCAGCTCGATGAAAATACTTGCTTAGCTTGAGAGAACGTGTATTTTTTGTCTTTTAGGCAAAAAATAGGGAATTTAAGGAAAATAAAATAGTATTTTTTGAATAAATCTTGCATCCCTGTGAATGCTCTGGTACACTTTTGGGCCGGAACAGGAGCTTATATTCCTGCAGCTGCTATGAGAAAAATAGAGAATAGAAAAAGCCAGACTATGCTTTATAATTGTGTTTTTACAGGATAATCGGTCGAGCTCGCGTTAACCTCCTGCTGCCCTGAACTATAGCTGATTGCTCTACTAAAGTAGGGCTATGAAGGGTGCTGAGTTGGCAACTCAGGACAGCCATTTCGTCTTTTATGGATAGGAGAGCTGGGGCTGAACACCCAAAAGTTGTGCTAGGATGAGGGATACTTTTTTGTGCTAATTCCCTTAGAAAATATTACTTCAGGGCCGACTAGCTAGTCGACCCTTAACAAGTATTAAATACTGTGTTTTACACTTAGATGAGCGTTTTATCTCACCAAAACTCATGTATAGTGTAGCAATATTTGCAAGAAAAACCTTTACTGCACTACAAAACCTTGCAAAAAAATATACTCAAAAGCTTGGAAAATCCATGAAAGTCAAGGAGGCATATCGAGCAACTTTTTGACGGGGAAAGGAGGGTTTTCTACAGTCCCCTATCGAAACCAGTAACTAAGAACTAGGAACTAACTACCCAAGGAGGAGGCCATACTTTCCAGGGCCACAACCTACCTTGCAGCTTGAGGAGGTTCCTTATTCACGAAAAAATGCTTAAATTGCATTTTTTTCCAAAACAGAGAAATTTGACTTTATAATATGACTGAAGAAGGGAGAGAAAAGATTATCCCTATCAATATCGAAGATGAAATGCGTGGTGCCTACATCGATTACTCTATGTCGGTAATCATTGCAAGGGCACTTCCAGATATACGCGATGGCTTGAAGCCTGTTCATAGACGCGTTTTGTATGGCATGCATGAACTAAGTCTTCGTTACAATAAGCCTTTCAAGAAAGCTGCCAGAATAGTAGGAGAAGTACTGGGTAAGTACCACCCCCATGGAGATGCCTCTGTCTATGATACCATGGTGAGGCTAGCCCAGGAGTGGTCATTGCGTTATCCGCTCATAGAAGGGCAAGGTAACTTTGGCTCGATTGATGGCGATCAGCCAGCAGCTATGCGTTATACAGAAGCACGGTTAGCAAAGATGACTGATGAACTGCTCGCTGACCTTAATAAAGATACAGTAGACTTCCAGCCTAACTTTGACGAATCCCTGCAAGAACCTCTAGTATTACCCGCTAAACTGCCCAATCTTCTTATCAATGGCTCGGCTGGTATAGCAGTAGGTATGGCTACTAATGTGCCTCCCCATAACTTGAGAGAAGTAGTAGCGGGGGTCATTGCCTATGTCGATAATAATGATATTACTATAGAAGAACTCATAAAGCATGTTGTTGCACCTGACTTCCCTACAGGAGGTATTATCTATGGTTATCAAGGTGTAAAAGCAGCTTATCAGACAGGCAGGGGGAAGGTAGTTGTGCGTGCCAAAGTAAGTATAGCAACAACACCAGCAGGGAAAGAGCAAATTATAGTGTCGGAAATTCCTTATATGGTTAATAAGGCACTAATGATTGAAAAGACTGCCCGATTGGTCAATGAGAAAAAGATTGAGGGAATTTCAGATATTCGAGATGAGTCGGACAGAGACGGTTTAAGAATAGTTTATGATCTCAAAAAAGATGCAGTAGCTAATGTAGTATTGAATAATCTTTATAAACACACCGCCCTACAGACTTCTTTTGGAGTAAACAACGTTGCATTAGTAGATGGTAGGCCCAAAATACTTAATCTCCAAGAGATTATTCACCACTTTGTAGAACACCGGCATGAAGTAGTCACGCGAAAAACAAAATATGAACTAAGCCAGGCAGCGAAAAGACTTCACCTCTTAGAAGGTTACTTGACTGTCCTTGACAATTTAGATAGGGTAATCGCCTTAATACGTGCTGCGGATGATCCAGAAGTAGCTAAACAAGGCCTTATAGAACAATATGCCTTCAGTGAGGTACAAGCCAAAGCAATTCTCGATATGCGTTTACAACGCCTCACTGGGCTGGAGAGAGAAAAAATTACGCAAGAACACAAAGAAGTAAAAGAACTTAGCAAGCGCCTCAAGGAAGTATTAGAGAAGAAAGAACTGCGCATGCAGCTTATCAAAGATGAGCTCGTCGAAATGAAAGAGCAATATGGAGATGTGCGGAAAACCCAGATTGAACACAACATAGATGAATTTACGGTAGAAGATATGATTCCTGATGAAGAGATGGTAATCACCATTTCTCATCAAGGATATATTAAAAGAACACCCCTCTCAGACTACAGAACACAGGGCAGAGGAGGCGTAGGGGTGAGAGGAGCTACTACCAAAGAGGATGACTTCACAGAACATCTATTTGTTGCCTCAGCACATAGCTACTTGCTCATCTTTACAGAATTTGGACAGTTATACTGGAAAAAGGTATATGCTATTCCTGAGGGAAGCAGAGCCGCTAAAGGAAGAGCGATACAAAACCTGATTCAAATAGAACAAGGTGATAAAGTAACAAGTGTTATCAAAGTAAAAAGCCTACAAGATGAGGCCTATGTGAATAGTCGCTATGTGATGATGTGCACAGAGAAGGGAACTATTAAAAAGACGCTGCTCAAAGCTTATGCAAGACCTCGCCCTATGGGCATCCATGCGATTAAAATTAATGAGGGAGATAGACTCTTAGAAGTAAAACTGACCAAAGGAGATAACCATATCGTGCTCGCACTAAAATCAGGAAGAGCTATTCACTTCCACGAGCGCCACGTAAGGCCTATGGGAAGAATAACTACCGGAGTAAAAGGAATTACACTGGCAGATGACAATGACCGTGTCGTAGGCATGGTGGGCGTGTATAAAGATAGTACCGACCTGCTTGTTGTCTCTGAGAAAGGTTATGGGAAACGCTCTTCTATTGATGCGTACAGAATCACAAGAAGAGGAGGAAAAGGTATTTTAACCCTTCGTATTACCGAAAAAACGGGTGCCTTAGTCGCTATTAAAGAAGTAGTAGATAGGGATGAACTCATGATTATTAATAAATCAGGCGTGACTATCAGAATCCCTGTGGCTGATTTGCGGGTCATGGGTAGAGCTACCCAGGGTGTACGGCTGATTCGCTTGAGTGGAAATGACGAAATATCAGCGGTAGAAAAGATTGAACGTATTGAAGAAAAAGTCAATTAACTTTAGACAATGCTATATAAGAAGGCTATATTCATTATTATACCTTGGATATTAACGATTCCACTACAAGCAAAAAAGCGTATTACTAAAAGTGCTATCGTGGCGTTAGAAAAGGGTGAACTACCAACAGCCCAACACTTCATCGAGCAAGCAGTGGGAAACGAGAAGACAAAGCTGCAAGGTAAAACGTGGTACTATCGAGGAATCGTCTATGAAGAACTTTCTAAACAAGATGTCTCTTTAGATAGCATTATTTATTTTTTAGATGAAGCACTAGCCTCTTACAATAAAGCGCTGTCTTTGACCAAAGAAAAATCTCAGTACCATAGCTTCTCAATAATGAAGCTTGATGCGTTGTGGGCATCCTACCTCAACCGGGGCGTGAGGTATTACAGAAGGGAAGCCTATGATAGAGCTATTGAAAGCTTTGCTATTTGTAAAAAAATTAAACCTACTGACTCATCCGCCTACCTCTATACAGCTATCGCTGCCCATCAAGATGAAAACTATGCGCTGGCTATCGAAAATTATGAGCAATATCTAGCCTTAGGCTATACCAGTCCAGAAGTCTACTATGGGCTTGCCAGCATCATAGAAAAACACTTACAAGAGCAAGAAAAAGCCCTCTCCATCCTGAACGAAGGCCTTCAGCAATACCCACTCAACAACGAGCTAAACCATGCATCCATTCAATTACTTCAAACCCTTAACAAGGTGGAAGAAAAAGAAAGACAATTAAAAGACAAAATAGCCGAGGAACCCTCCCATATAACTCCTTATTACCAATTGGCTTATCTGTATGAAACGCTAGGTAAACAAGAAGAAGCTACGGCCTACTACACCCAGGCCCTAGCCATAGATGCTAACCTTTTCGAACCCAATTTTCAGTTAGCTGTAATATATTACAACCAAGCAGCCCAAGTCATTAGCAGGATAGACAGTATGGCTATGGATGCTTTTCAAGAGCAGGGTGAGCAGCTAACCGAAGTAGCTAATAGCTATTTATATAAAGCTTTACCCCTTTTCGAAAAAGCCAACGCAAGCCAACCCCATGAACTATTGATACTTGAAAGCTTGAGAAGTATTTATGTACGCTTGAATATGACAGAGAAAATCAAGGAAGTAGAGAAAACTATCAGTAAATTGGAATAGGGAGTGCTACACCCAATCACTCAATGAATATGCTTCAAGGAAGAAAGATTATTTTGGGAATCACAGGGAGTATCGCAGCATATAAGGCAGCTTTACTTACAAGATTGCTGGTCAAAGAAGGAGCAGAAGTACAGGTAATCATGACTCCTAGCGCCAAAGACTTTATTACACCACTGACCCTCTCAACACTTTCTAACAAACCCGTACTTTCTGAATTTTTTAAAGACAAAACATGGAATAACCATGTTACCTTAGGTAAGTGGGCTGATTTGATGATCGTAGCCCCTACAAGTGCACATACCCTTGCTAAATTTGCCCATGGGCTCTGCAATAATCTGTTGACCGCCGTTTACCTCTCTACCCAATGCCCTGTGTTCATTGCACCTGCCATGGATTTAGATATGTATGCGCATGCAAGTACCGTAGAGAATTTAAAAAAGCTTCAGGCCTATGGCAATCATATTATGGAAGCAGAAAAGGGACCGTTGGCAAGTGGTCTCGTCGGCCAAGGAAGAATGGTTGAGCCAGCGTACATTGTAGAGATTGTACAGGGTTTCTTGCGTCAAAAGAAATTATTAGCTAACAAAAAGGTAGTCATCACAGCAGGACCTACTCATGAGCCTATAGATCCAGTCCGTTTTATTGGAAATCGTTCCAGTGGGAAGATGGGCTTTGAGCTGGCTACCTGTATGGCACAACAAGGGGCAGAAGTAATATTAATTAGTGGCCCTACCCAGCTTACAACCAACCACCCTAACATTTACCCTCACAAAGTGGATACAGCAGAAGCGATGTATCATACCTGTGTTGAACACTTTCCGAAATGCGATATAGCCATTTTTGCGGCTGCTGTCGCTGATTTTACCCCCAAGCAAACAAGCACACAGAAGATAAAGAAAGCATCCGTTAATTTTCAACTTGAATTAGTATCCACCAAAGATATTGCCAAGGAACTAGGTAAAAAGAAAAAACCTCATCAATATATAGTGGGGTTTTCCCTGGAAACAGAAGATGAGCTAAGCAATGCCTATAAGAAACTAAAAGCTAAAAATTTTGACCTAATTGTTTTAAATTCATGCAACGACGAAGGGGCTGGTTTTGACTATGATACCAATAAGGTTACCCTAATTGATAAAAAACACCACATTACCTCCATGGCGCTCAAGTCTAAGAGATGCATTGCGCAAGATATTGTAGCTATGATCATAAAAAATAGTAAGAACTAAGTTAACTTTGCCTTTCACAACTTTCTCCTATAACTTAAGGGATAATCTTGTTAATGGAGAGACGTCCTTATGCTAAAGCATCTCTTTATTAAAAACTATGTCTTAATTCAGGAGCTTACGATCTATCCATCTAAGCAACTCAATATCATTACAGGCGAGACAGGCGCAGGAAAATCCATCTTGCTCGGCGCTGTATCCTTGCTTCTGGGTGAAAGAGTTGATACAAAGGTATTATTGAACAGAGAAGACAAATGTATTATCGAAGGTACTTTTGCTATTCAGCCTTATGACTTGGCAAGCTTTTTTGAAAGTGAGTCGCTAGATTATGAGAAAGAAACAACTATTAGAAGAGAAATCACCCCTGTAGGTAAATCAAGAGCATTTATTAATGATACCCCCGTTACCCTAGCTACTTTAAAAGCACTAGGAAGTCGCTTGGTAGACATTCATAGTCAATATGATGCACTGCTTTTAGGTAACGCCTCTTTTCAACTTGATGTGATTGATATTTATGCAGGCAATCAAGCGCTGAAAGCAGAGTATAGTCAAGCCTTTCACAACTTCCAAACAGCCCAACAAGCCTATGAAAGCCTGATAGAAGAAAGTGCCCAATCCAAAAAATCATTAGACTATGACCAATTTTTGTTGAATGAGTTAAAAGAAGCTCACCTTAAGGCTGGCCAGCAAGAACAACTAGAACGTGACCTCCAACTTTTAGAAAATGCAGCGACTATTAAAACAGACCTTTATGAGGGGGTAAACGTATTAGACGACTCAGCCCAGTCGGTGAGTCAGCGTTTAGCAGAAGTGAATCATACTATGAGACAACTTGTAGCGATAGCTGAAAAATACGCCCCTTTACAGGAAAGATTAGAAAGTTGCTCGATAGAACTGAAAGATATTATCACAGAACTAAAAAAGGAAGCAGGTGAAATAACTACAGATCCAGCTAAATTAGAAGAGACACGAGAACAACTCAACATCATTTATCGCTTACAACAAAAGCACCAAACCCAAACAATAGAGGCATTACTTACCATTCAGGCTGAACTCGAAGAAAAGGTGAACAAGGTATCCAACCTAGACGAAGTAATTGAGCGAGAGAAAGTAAATAGAGAAAAGGCACAGGCTATTCTATTAGAAAAGGCACAACTACTGTCCACAGCAAGAAAGAAGGTATTTGAAAAAATTAAAAAAGAGATTGAAAGTTTATTAAGTACCTTAGGCATGCCTGAAGCTAGGTTAGCAATCAATGCAACTCCCGTTTTTCCCAATGTCTCTGGTGCAGATGAACTACAAATCTTATTTAGTGCCAATAAAGGCATTCAGCTACAACCTTTAAAAAATGTGGTTTCAGGGGGTGAATTTGCTAGGCTCATGCTTTGCCTTAAGTTTATCTTAGCCGATAAAACTGCTTTACCCACCCTCATTTTTGATGAAATAGATACTGGTGTGTCTGGTGAAATAGCCCTGAAAATGGCCAATATGATGAAAAAGATGGCTTATAACCACCAGGTAATCGCTATCACCCATTTACCACAAATAGCAGCCAGGGGCGATCAGCATTACTTTGTATATAAAGACAATAGATGGAAAAAAACAACGAGCAACATCAGACAATTATCCGCTGAAGAACGTATTCTAACACTAGCCAAGATGATAGGAGGTGACAATCCTTCGGAAATAGTTCTTGAAAATGCACGCGAATTGCTAACTTGAACGGTTGTACTAGCGGGAACCTCCGATAAAAATACGCTCTTTAGTACCTTCAAAAGACGTGGGCTAACTTGGGAGGCACAAAGAAAAAATGATCAAGGGGTAGGGAAGTATAAATTATTAATTTTTTATCTTATTTTGCAATAATTTCTGTGATGTAGCTACACGAAATTTTAGAAGAAATGAAAATACTTACTTGTGTAACGCATGTTCCAGCCATGAAACTCGGAACCAGGAACTAAGAATTAAGAACTGTGGACAAAGTAAAACTAGAAATTTTAGGCATTTCTTCAAGTCAAGCACAATCAGATTCGTTTGCACTTGTGCTAGGAGAAAAGGATGGAGACAGAAGGCTCCCTATTGTGATTGGTACGTTCGAAGCACAATCAATCGCTATAGAACTTGAAAACATAAGGCCCAATCGGCCAATGACTCATGACCTATTTAAGCCCCTTCTTTTCAGTATGGGATGTGAAGTGAAAGAGGTAATTATTTCTGCTATTAGGGAAGGTGTATTTTTTGCTAAAATGGTAGTAACGAATGGCTCAGAGACTTGGGAAATTGATACGCGTCCTTCTGATGCCGTTGCGATCGGTATACGCTTTGAAGCTGAAATATATGCAGACGAGCATGTACTCGAGGAAGCAGCTATTTCATTCTCAACGGTAGGGGGTAAAGAGTATACTCGTTTCCCTCAAAGAGAAAAAGAACAAAAAAATATCTCTGTTAATAGCCTGAAAGATTATTCTATCCAGGAGCTCAAAACAATGCTTCAAGAAGCCATCAAAAGAGAAGACTATGAAAAAGCTGTTTTAATCAGAGATGAAATTAGCCGTAGACAATAACGTTGAAGGCCTAGCAAGCTAGCTATCTCCTACAAGTTCTTTACTTCGCGAGGCATCTCGTCTGTTTACATGAATTCTATAGGAAAGGTAATAGCTAAAACCTGCATAAGTCTTCAGCTCATTAAGCCCCCATCCTGGCACATCAAAAGGTATATAGGCATGCGTATTTCTTACATGCTTATTAAACTTAAACCTTACGGTAAAGCCTACAAATAATCCTTTCAGCACTTTAACTTTCGCACCTCCTACTAGCTCGAGCCAGCTTGCCTTTAAATTATCTTGCTGCGCATCTACAGGACGGCCTTCCCAATATTCTTGCTTTTCTATAGTACTTGTTAGTTCATCCTTAAAAGAACTCATTGCATAGCGTGCCCCTATAAAAACAGCACTGTGGCTTGGATTTTTTTTAAGAAAGTTATAATCTAAACCTATACGGAAAAGATCTCCATTATTCTTGTAAATAGAAACATTACTTTGCTTGCTGACACCTTCTCGTTTGATACTGACATGCCCATAGTCTGCTTCAAATAAAACCCTATGAAAAGCAATATCTACATTAAACTCATGTTGGCTTCTGTCTTTCTGCCATATCCGACTGATTGGCTCAAATACATCTATCCCTACTCGAATACCTGTTGGCACATACTTCGATTGTGCCCAACTAGTCTGACTGGCTGTTAATATCCATAGAAACATCAATACTCTACTGTAAAAATATTTCAACATCGGCCTGCTCAGTACGGCGTTTTAACTTAGGATTTAAAATATTAACGTCACGAAATGTAGTTTCTGCACTAAGAAGTGTATAATACTGGCGTGCCCCACACTGGGGAGATGCCAGAAAGAGCGCCCTTTCATAAAAAAAGGTGAGGGTGTCAGGCTGACTACCTGTTCTATGAAAAACAAAAGTCGTAGCATCGGCATTAGGGTTGAGGGGTAGTTTAAATCCTCCCTCGTTTTTAAGTGAATCTTGAGGTTCTTGCGATAGGGCGCCTATCATCTCAACGCTGTCAAACGGGTTTCTTTCATCCTGAACCCTCGTGCTTCCATCAGCCTGTTGGGTAGTAATTCTGAATTTTACTTTGACGAAAGAAGTCTCGTCAGAGCTACAATTCTCCAAGTCTTTGCACCCAACAAGATGTAGAAGGAGCGTTGTAGTAAGAATAGCTAGCAAATTTTTTTTAATCGAGTTTGTAACGATCAACATACGTTTTTCCCGTTCCGAATTTCGAGTTTTGAGTAAAGTAAGGTAATTTTTGAAATAAACCGCAGGGTTCCCAAATTGGAAGCTTAATTACAGAAGTTAATGCATTAACATCTTTTAGGAAGAAGCGTGAATTCGCTAATGTAAAGACGATAGGCTCCCCACCAAAGTCAGCTAAGTATTTTACAAATTTGAGCCATCTTTGGACACCAGATCCTCCCCTAGGTAGCCAATAATAGGGGATGATTGATACTTTCTTACGTGACATAACAAGCCTAAAGTACTTAATTCCTTTCCTAAAAAACAAACCTTAAAAACTTTTTATGTATTTTTGCTATCATAAATCGTCTTATAGGTTTAAGATTAAAGGAGTCAAGTTGCGGGGTAAAGGTTATTGCGTAAACAGGTTATTGCCTATTTATCTGCTCTTTTACCTCGTCTTTCATCTTTCTACAATAATCCTACACCTTACCTAGATTTTCACGGTAGCAGGCTCTTTTATTTTCAATACATTAAAAAAAGGGGTATGATAAAAAATTCACAAGCAGAGATACAACTTGAGCAATGGGAAGAACTTCTAGCGCAGCGGAAAGAGAAGGAACTCATAGCGCTCCTAGAAGAAGCACCTACAGTAGAGGTGGCAGAGTTTTTAGCTAAACAGGCGCCTGAGGTCTTGGTAAAATTGCTCTCTTCATCTACAAAAAAAGAAAGCCAGGGGGCTATCTTTGCTGATTTTAATGAAGAGCTTCAAGCTAAATTATACCATCTTATCAGCAAAGAAACTTTTGCCAAAATTTTTTCTTATATGCCCTCAGATCGACGGGCTGACTTTTACCAAAAACTCAGTGATAAGGAACAGACCAAGCTCCTTCCTTACTTGACTAAAAAGATAAAAGAAGATGTGATTACTTTAAGTGCTTATCCTCCTAAAACAGCAGGAGGTATTATGAGCACTGACTTTGCGACTGTCATGAGTGACATGGTTGTTAAGCAGGCAATCAATAAACTGCGAGAAGATTCGCCTTCCAAAAAGATGATTTACTACCTCTATGTAGTGGATGCCAACATGCAAATGGTAGGGTTTGTGACCTTAAAAGACTTGATTATGGCAAAGCCTGAGGAAAAAGTAGCAAGTGCTCTCCATGATAACTTTGTCTATGCCGATGTCTACGAAGATCAGGAATCTGTAGCACAAAAAATCGAGAAGTATGACTTGGTGGCTATACCTGTATTAAATGAAGACAAACAATTAGTAGGTATTGTAAGCCATGATGATGCTATGGATGTCATTAGAGTAGAACAAACGGAAGACATGGAGAAATTTATGGGTATTGTTCCTGCTGAAGAAGAGTTAGACTATCTAAAAACATCTAGCTTTCAGCATTTCAAAAAAAGGGTCACTTGGATTGTAGGGCTTTTTGTTGCGAGCTTTCTATCAGGTCTTATTATTCATAAGCATAAAGTGCTCTTAGAGCAGTTGACTGTCTTGGCTTTGTATGTGCCTATGATCAATGATTCAGGGGGTAATGCTGGTAGCCAGGCAGCTACAGTAGTTATCAGGGCTTTGTCGCTCGAGCAAATTACCCTGCGTAATTGGCTAAGAATTATATTGAAAGAAGCAAAAGTAGCTTTTCTATTAGCGCTATGTTTATTTTTTCTAGCCTTCTTAAAGGTGGCTATACTATCTAGCAATACGGAAATAGAGAATCATAGTTTATATACTTTAGCTTTTACGATAGCATTGGCCTTAAGCTTGCAGGTGATTATATCTACACTGATTGGAAGTTCTTTACCTTTGCTTATCAAATGTTTTAAAGGAGACCCTGCTGTAGCAGCAAGCCCGGCTATTACAACGATTGTTGATATAACCGGCATGTTGATCTACTTTACTATGGCTATAGTTATGTTGTTTTAATTTAAAAAATTTAGCTTTTAACCTATATTCCGCATGACAAAACTAATCTTAGTTTCGAATTCCTGGTTTCGATAGGGGACTGTAGAAAACACGCCTTTCCCCGTCAAAAAGTTGCTCGATAGATCTCCTTGACTTTTATCCAGGGGCCACCTTCTACAAACTCTATAGCGTTGTTTTTGGAAAGCTTAATTTGAATTCTCCTAAAATCACCGGGGTCTGTATTTTCCCACCCAGCACAATTGTACAGCACGACTGAAGGATCTTTTAGCTCACCTACCTTAACGAAGGATACATCGTAGTCTTGATAATCTAAAAGCTTATCTATGTGTTTGGGGTCGTAGGTGATGAATGATGACTGGCTGCTGCTTCTTTTTAACCTAATGTAAAGGGCCAACAATGCGGCTATGGCAAGGAGTGCATGCGCCCACTAATGGGAAATTGATATCGACATCTAAAGATGTCTTTGCTTGAACAACGGCAAAAGGGTTAAGGAGCATGCGTTTATCGGCGGCACAGATAAAGGTGTGAAGCCTCCTGACAATGTACTGGCCCTGGATAGCCTTCATCCAGCGATCAGGCTAACCCTGGTGACTATGCTAACGAAAGAAACCTGTGTCTGACGCACCGTCAGCCCCTCTAGGTGAAAAAAGGATGATACACCTAACCAAAAGGTGAAGAGGCTGATCTTAGCCCTGTTACGTGGCTAAGATGTTGTTCCAAAGCCCTCTCGGCGTACAGCAGGTAGCTAAGGTCGCCTAATCGTATCATAACCCAGAATTGGGGAACTCTCTGCCCTACTTCCTCACAAGAGGACACGAAAATGCCAGTGAAGGACAGAGAGGGCGGAGGCAGCGTACTAGCCCAAAGCCATCCTGTAATGGGGTGGACATGGTGAAGGACTGCCAGGTCGATCGGCCAGAAAACTAGGCCAAGACTCTTTATCGAAGTAGTTGTTTTAGAGCGTTTCAGACGCAAAACCTCTTCGAAGT
>JAKSDE010000493.1 GCA_022360235.1 Cytophagales bacterium | reverse complement strand
TATCGAAAAAAGGGCTTTTTGACTTCAGGGCGAACAACATGAAAGCACTCTTACGATTTGTTTGGCTTCCCGGGATATCTCTAGTTGCACAGCCCAAGGCGGCAAAGTTAGAAGATGGAGTAAAGGAGAGTTATCGGTCATGTGGCTGTTGATGTTGGTATGCAATTTTGACCTGTTGGTCTAAATTCCTACCTGGGGGGTACTAAGGCTTACCATTCTATCGTAAAAGTCTGAAAGACTCATAAATTCCCTGCAAATGAAAAATGTATTGATCGCAACGGCTTTGGTCCTATTGGGGGCTTTATCCAGTTACTTTTCTATGTCTCAAGAAAAACCGCAACTTGCATCGCGGTGGAAAATTGCCTTTAAAAACAATGCCCAAGGAGAAACACTATCGGGAAGTAAAGAAGAGTTGATCAACGCCATACGCTCTGGTAGCACAATTAAAGTGGGCTGGGGATGGCAAAAAAATGGGAAGAGCATGGAGCACATTAGTGAACCTATTTGGCATCTTGTGCTTAATGACCAGGAAGTGATCGTACACCTGGACCCGCAGGTACTTTCTAACACGGTATGGGACAGCCTATCCGCCAATTATATCGATCCAGCATTGATGGACCTGGAGTGGAGAGTGGTACTTTCCACCCGAGGTGAGTTTGATGCAGTCTGGTATGACCGGGAAGAGCACCAGGTTGTCCGTAGGCTTCCTCAAAGGCATATTATGACGTGGTTTGTCGAACAGCATTCCTTATCTCGGCAAGTTGTTCCCTTTTACTCATTGGATGCATATTAATGTCTTACCACTTTAATTTCTATCCTTTAGCATTGAGACCGTCCAGTTTTAAGGATTTATTGGGCCAGGTCAGGACTATCAACATGATGTAACCCATAGCCAGGATTTAAATGTCTAACCTGTAAACTTATTTTAACGTGAGTTTTGGGTTAATCAACCCACTCAGAATACTTCACTTCGATGCAAAGTATTGAAAAGCCGCCTTTAACCCAGGGGACACGGAGTAATCTCTGTGGCTCTCGGCGGTCTTCTCCGTTTCTCAGCGGTTAAACCATGGATTATTTGGTAGTTAGACTCAAAACTCACGTTATTTTAGGACGGGTCACGGTTTTCATTTTCTTTTGCCCACCCCTCGAAACGCGCTATCCAGCCCCTATAGGCCGCTTACGCACAGGCCTTAGATGTGCCGCGCTGCTCCTGGAGGTCTCCCCTCCATACGCCACTTGAATTTTCAATGATGACCTGCTTAAGAGCGAGTACTTGAAATGAAACAATTTTCTATCTAGGATTTGAGAAAAATATGAACAGTAACAAAGCTGAAAAAAGGAAGAATACAAAAATGCCAATAAGGATCATTTTTGTTGTTTGCCGGCTCCTTTCTTGGGAAACCAGCGCTTTATAGTATTGCAACTGCCGGTCAGTGGCCTTTTTATACTTGGGGATCGTTTTAGCACGACTTATTGCGTGATCATTGGCATTGTTGAAATGTCCCCTTTTCTTGAGGAGGGCCCGGTTGCCCTCCAGGGATTTTTTCATATGATATAAAAAACCACCTCCCCCCATACACGATACTAGTACTACTTTGTCACATTTAAGGTTTTAATAGCCAGGGGGTTAATCATAAAAAAGCCGGTTCAGAATTATTAGAATTCCACAAGGATTC
>JAKSDE010000187.1 GCA_022360235.1 Cytophagales bacterium | reverse complement strand
GGCAGATCCTAGGATCAAGAAAATGACACCATATCATTGGCAGCGATGATCACTGATCGAGAACTTGGCACCGTTCAAGCTAAGCTTTTGCCCGTCATAATACACTACAAACTGCACGACATTGCCTTTATCATCCATGATCCGAAGTACCGGCTTACGTTGAAGGTTATAGAAAAGACTCCATTCCCCGTAGATTTCGTTAGAATCCGTACTGTAGCCTGTAAAGCCGGAAGACGAACTGCCGCTCCATGAACTCCTGAATTTAAAATGACCCAATTGGTTGCCGCACAGCCAGATCTCCGTTTGTGTATCACCGCCACTGCTAAATTCACTTGTAGAGTACCCGATATAATGACTTGAGATCGCGATGAGGTACTTGTTTTCAAGCTTTTTAGTCCATTCGGCCAGTTTTTCGTCCCGTTCGGGAGTAGAAAATGTGATGGAGCGATATAGGGACAGGGCTAAATCCTTAGGTGAAGCCCCTGGCCGCGATTGCGGGGTTAAGGAGATTACACTGATCCCTTGCCCCTTATCACTCATCACGATAATGGCATACCCGTTTAAATTAACACCTTGGCCTTGGTCGGGAAAAGCACTGAACGATTTTCCGAAAACACCTTGGCCTATATTCTCCCTCGACCGGTTGAAATGAAAAGTATAACCGCTTATTTTGACCTGGCTTTGGTGCAGGTGCCTTTCCAAGGCATCGATGCTTTTTGCTGCATGAGGCTTGATCACCAAGTACCTATGATTCGCATTGTCCACCATAGAGTAGCCATAGGCGGTTTCCTCCCCATAGAAGTCTGTGGGCACAGAAAAAGCTAAACCTAATGACGGGTATTCGATTTTTTGTCCCATACTTACGGATTGGACTAAAAGGAAGATAAAGACGAGTCTATTCTTCATGGTTTGTTAATTTTAAAGGTGAAGAGTGTCTTACCATTTTACGGCTCAATCTGTTCGGTTCAAAGCAAAATAGATCTACACCAGGTATACATGAAAGAGAATCATAAATGACGGTTTAGCCGGGGGAATTTAGGTGTTTGAACATGTACTGATCCTGCATTTAAAATGTACAAAGGAATTCCTACAAAGTGAAAAATGATAGGCTTCTCACCTAATTTTCTCGTATACAAATAGTATACATGGGCTCTTTTTTACGCCTTAAATTTCTGCTAAACGTATAGTAATAGGTATACAAAACACTGACGGCTGGAAATAAGTTGGTCTTAAAGACTACCCAGGGCGTCGTGCTTCCAGTGATAACCAGTGCCATGTGGAGTAATTTCAATTTCGAGGTTTACCAGGGAAAGTTTACCTTAAAACGGTATATCTTGCTAGGGGGAATGGTCGTGTTAACCGCCATTCCAGCGATCTCCCAGCCATCAAACCAAGGATCATTTAAAGTCATCACGGAACTCATAGACTCCGGCCGCTATGAGCGAGCTGAAAACTATGCAAAAGGATTATTCAACACCGCCTTGGTAAAAAACGATCTTGTAGAGGTTGCCCTGTGGCGTTATTACTTAGGGCAAATTATGATAGGACTGAAAAAGCGAGATGAGGCCCTAGCTTATCTTTTAGGAGCCCACCAAGATAGCACCTTATTAGACCATCACATCCTGCTTGATGTTAAACTTAAGTTAGCGCAGCTCTACCGTGAAAACAATGACCCGGAAACAGCCACCTCTTTTTATGAACAAGTATTAGGATGGCCTGGTCCGGGCAAGGATGACAGGTTATGGCTGGCAGCAATGATAGGTCTCGGTGAATTGTATATGGAGGCTAAGAATTACCACAAAGCCATAGATTGCCTTGAGAAAGCTTACCAGCGTTCGCTTCGGTTGAGCTATCATGATGAACTCGGAAAAGTGTTTTCCAGGCTCACGGAACTTTATTTTGACTATGGCTCGTTCAAAGATTCGAAGCAATTAGCCATACGTACATTACAAATTGCCTACAACGAGCAACTCAATGATCTCACCATGAGAGCATATTACGTATTGG
>JAKSDE010000392.1 GCA_022360235.1 Cytophagales bacterium | reverse complement strand
TTCTACAGCCCCTCTGAACGCCATTTTTCAAAGGCGGATCTTTTATAATAATGTCCCCATAACCAATTATATTAAACTTGTAACAAGCTTCTGGGTTTAGAAAATTTTTTAGAAAAGGCTATAATGTTGTTATCTGTGAACATTTTAATCCGATTTTTAGTTAAAAATTGTAATCTAATAATTTTTTAAGGGTTAAGTAAATGTATTATTCTATAAGTTGGATAAAAGTTTGAGAACCCGTGCGTAGTTATTACGACTGCTTTTCTTTTGTTCTTTTATCTACTGAAATATAAGGACGGTGGCCGTGTCCTACATAAATTTGCCGTGGTCTACCTATAGGTTCATTATTTTCTCGCATTTCTTTCCAATGTGCAATCCATCCGGGTAATCTACCCAAAACAAACATTACGGTAAACATTTCAATGGGTATACCCATAGCTTTGTAGATAATTCCAGAGTAGAAGTCTACGTTAGGGAAAAGCTTCTTTTCTATAAAATATTCATCACGGAGTACGCTTTCTTCCAACTTTTTAGCTAATTCTAGTACACGGTCATGAATGCCTAATTTCGCCAATACTTCGTCTGCTAACTTTTTAATCATCTTAGCTCTTGGATCAAAGTTTTTATAAACTCTATGTCCAAAGCCCATCAATCTAAAGGGATCATTTTTGTCTTTGGCTTTTTCAATATATTTTTCAAAGTTACCTCCCTCTGCAATGATGTTGTCTAACATTTCTATTACAGCTTGATTAGCTCCACCATGCAAAGGGCCCCATAATGCATTAATCCCTGCCGAGATAGAAGCATAAAGGCTTGCTCTAGAAGAGCCTACTAATCTTACAGTAGATGTTGAGCAGTTTTGTTCATGATCTGCATGAAGAATCAAAATTCTATCTAATGCATTGGCAACTACAGGGTCTAGCTCATAAACTTTTACGGGAAGCGCAAACATCATTTTAAGAAAATTGCCACAATAGTCGAAGCTATTATCAGGATAGACTACAGGATGGCCTACTTCTTTTTTGTAAGCCCATGCTGCAAAAGTGGGCATCTTGGCTATAAGTCTAATAATACTCAGGTTGACTGCTTCAGCAGATCTATTAGGATCAAGGGACGCTGGATAAAAAGCAGTTTGTGCACATACTAATGAGGAAAGGATACCCATAGGATGACTATGAGAAGGAAAGCCATCTAAAATCTTTTTTACATCTTCGTGTACAAGCGTATGTTTTGTAATATTATCCTTAAACTGTTCAAAATCATCTTTCTGCGGCAAATCTCCGTAGATTAACAAATAAGCTACTTCAAGAAAAGTCGACTTTTCAGCAAGTTCTTCAATAGCATAACCTCTATACCTCAAAATCCCCTTTTCTCCGTCAAGAAAAGTAATAGCACTTTTTGTCGAACCTGTATTCTTATACCCTGGATCTAGGGTGATAAGTCCACTTTCTTTCCTTAGTTTTCCGATATCTAACGCAATTTCTTTTTCTTTTCCTTCGATACTAGGAAGCGTAAATGATTTCCCCTTAAAGCTTAATACGGCTGATTTTGACATAAGTCTTTACTCGGTTAATTAAAAAGCATGAATAATTGGTAGCTCTTCAGGATGGCCTGGAAGGTCTCATCGATACGTATTTCTGAAGTAGGCATAACTTCTACCCTCCATTTTATGCTACGAATGTAAAATTTTCTCTCGTATATAGCAGCATCTATAAATTTTTTTCTAATTATATCCTAAAAAAGTTTGCTCTTAGCCCGCTAAAAAGCCCTCTTGCTCACTCCCCCCTCTATAAATGTTATCGTTCATCTTGTTTTTCCTTTTCTAAATCAAACAATTCGTGCAGTACCTCTACAAGTGTCTCTGCTTTTCCTCTTTTGCATACTGCTTTTAGTTGTAAGATAGGGAATTTGATAATTTTCTGCATCATCCTTTTAGTAATTTTATCTACCTTTTCAGATTCTGCTTCATTAAGTTCTTTTAAAGAAAGCGCTATTTCTTTTTTTCTAATGTCTTCTAGTGCTTTTTTGAGTTTCCGAATAGTAGGAGAGACGAGCATCTCTTTTTCCCATTCCGCCAGTTCTTGGCTACTTTCTTCAATGATAGCTTCCACCGCTGGAATGGCAGCCCTTCTTTTTTCTAAGACTTTTGAGGCTTTCTCTTTAATATCATCAATGTTGTAGAGCATTGTGCCAGGAAGTTTTTCAATTTCAGGGGAGATACTTCTAGGTACAGACAAATCAATAAAATATTTGAAGCCCAACGATTCTTTTTTATTAATAAGCTGCGTAGTAATCGAGCAATTAGTTGGGCGCAATGCAGTCACTATAATATCAGCACGACGCATGGAAGCAAGTCTATTTTCAAAAGGTATGGTATGCAATCCATATTCTTTCGCGAGGGTAATAGCTTTCTCTTCGGTGCGGTTAGTAATAATAACAGTATATTGGTGCGTATAGGAAGCTAAATTTTTGCAAATAGCAGCCCCTATCTCACCAAGACCAATAATCAGTATAACTGGATTTTTAATAGTAGTGGCTAAGTCTTCAATTAGTGCTACAGTAGCATAAGAAACAGAGGCTACACCGTCTTTAAAGGCAGTTTCTTGAACAACTCGCTTGTGGCTGAAAAAGATAGTGTGCATTAATCGGTGGAGGAAAGGCCCGGCGAGCCCCTCGTCACTTGATAACTGATACGCTTTTTTCACCTGATTGTAAACTTGCATATCTCCTACTACTCGTGCTTCAAGGCCTATAGAGACGCGAAATAGGTGTTTAATAGCTTCTTCATGTTGATTGTAAACCGTAAAGTAGTTTTTTAGTCGAGGTGGGTTGTGCAAGTCTTTGGTTAAGTAAATTAGTGGAAGGATTGTCTGGCTTAGGTCTTGATCAGCACAGTAGTATAGCTCTGTTCTGTTGCACGTAGAAAGCACCAACGCCTCATTAATGCCTATTATCTCTTTTAATTTTCTGAGTAAACTGCGACAGCCTTGTTCTTCCAAAGCCACCTGTTCCCTTACTTCAACAGGAGCATGCTTATAGGAAATACTAATTGCTTTAAATCGATACGACATGGTATACTTATCTAGCAGCAAATATATTCTTCTTTCTGTATTATTTAAAACCGCTTACGTATATCATAGATACGTCTAGCGACCATGAAAGAAAGTTTCCCTTTTCATTTGTCACTTTTTGTTGGAAGGCAAGGCAGTAACGCTTTACGCTCTTTTCCTGTCTTTTTTATCTGCTGCTTTACATGCTTGCGTTGCTTTTATTTTTATATTTTTCTACTTCCACCCCAAACTTTGTGAGAAACGCAAGTCCTTCTTCTTTGGCTATTCCTTTGTAAGCTGCATAAGACGCTAGATAGATCACCTTTTTAATTCTCATACTAAAAATCATTCTAGCACAAGGTAGGCAGGGAGTCAGGGTAAGGTAAAGAGTAGCATTTTTGACAGAAGCTTTATTTTTAACAGCATACAGAATCGCATTTTGTTCGGCATGCAGAGCTAATGAACATCCCCCTTTAACATCTCTAGGGCACCCTGTATCAGGCCATTCTTCATCGCAATTGTGGGTGCCTTCTGGAGGACCATTGTATCCAATAGAGATGATTCTTGTATCCTTTACTAACACAGCGCCTACTTGTTTTTTGACACAGTGGGATCTTTTTGCTAAGTTTGCAGCTAACTGCATGAAAATGTCATCAAAGTCAGGTCTATCCATTTGTCTAAGTTTCTATTGAACGTGTCTAGCCAAATATACCGCAAAGTGAGAAATCTTGCTTGAGTCGATAGGCTCTTTTTAGTTTTTGCTCGACTACTTCTCCAACGACACTACTGCACTATGATTGCTATTAATGATCTCACCTATCAGGTGGGGAGGAAGACGCTCTATGAGCAGGTTTCTCTACACATTAAGCCCAAAGATAAAATTGGTTTAGTTGGCTTAAACGGTACAGGAAAGTCTACACTTCT
>JAKSDE010000360.1 GCA_022360235.1 Cytophagales bacterium | reverse complement strand
TTCTACAGCCCCTCTGAACGCCATTTTTCAAAGGCGGATCTTTTATAATAATGTCCCCATAACCAATTATATTAAACTTGTAACAAGCTTCTGGGTTTAGAAAATTTTTTAGAAAAGGCTATAATGTTGTTATCTGTGAACCTTTTAATCCGATTTTTAGTTAAAAATTGTAATCTAATAATTTTTTAAGGGTTAAGTAAATGTATTATTCTAAATAAAAGTATAATGGAAGGGTAGCAATACGTTTAGTCGTCAGGTCTATAGTCAAGTAATACTAATTTATGGCTATCTTTGTAGGGAAGATACCAAAGCTAGTAGAACTACCTTTTCTAGTTAAACAGCGCTATCGACATGCTCCACTACCTATGATTGGTTTAATAATTAAAAAATAGTATAACGATGAGAAGATGGCTAGCAAAACTCTTTTTTAAACTCTTTGGTTGGAAAATAGGAGGCGCTTTACCCCAAGATATTAAAAAAGCTGTTATCTTATGTGTACCTCATACAAGTAACTGGGACTTTATCTACGGAATGATGGTTATTTCTATTCTAAAGATTCCTGCCAAATTTGTTATTAAGAAAGAAGCTATGTTTTTTCCTCTAGGAACTATTCTAAAATGGATAGGGGCCATTCCCATCGATAGAAAGCAAACAAATAAAAAGATTAAAATGGTAGAAGTGTTGGTTAACTTAGTTCAAGAAGCAGAAGAGTTAATGATTGTGATAGCACCCGAGGGTACAAGGAGCTATAGGCCTAGATGGAAAACAGGTTTTTACCATATAGCTATGAAGGCGAAAGTTCCGATTATCTTTGCCTATCTTGATTATCAAAAAAAGAAAGGCGGGCTAGGTCCTGTTTTCTATCCCACAGGAAATTTGCAAGAAGATATGAAGCACATCCAGTCCTTTTATAAAGACAAAGTTGCTAAGTATCCAGAGAAAGTAAGTAAGATGATAGTTTCATAAAAATAACGTTACCTCGCTAAGTATTAAAAAGCTGTTTATTGATAAGGTATAGTAGATTGATGTGGATCGACAAGTGGGTAGTTGAGCATCGTTTTTAGCTCAGCTTCAATCTCAGGAGTTATGATGTGCTCTATCGATTCTGCATCATCATGTACATGATCACTTTTTATTTTTAAATAAGCAGTCAGATATACTTCCCATAAACGATGCAGCCTCAATACAGTTTGCCCTTTATTTTTACCAGCTTCTGTGAAAAACCACAGGTCTCCTTCTTGTTGGATATAGCCTTGACGAACCAAACTTTTCAAACCCTGTTTTAGGCTTCTGCTAGGCATAGATCTTCTTTTAAGGAGCACATCTACAGTTCTTCCTTCAAAGAAAATACCATCCTGCTCCCCTAGTTGATAAAAGAGTTTTAAAATATTTTCTGTTAATATCTTCTTTTGATACTTATGTTGCTGTAAAGTTTTAAAAAGCACTCCTTTCTGAGGAGCAAAAAGGAAAGAAAATAATGCTATAGAAGATATGACCATTACGATCCATGGACCTGTGGGCATAGCAGGAGCAGTGTAAGATATAAAGGCACCTGTAAATCCAGCGATCACACCTAGTACCGCCGAAAGTACTACCATCTTTTTTAAATTATCTGTCCAAAAACGTGCTGCTACCGGTGGAGTAATTAACATAGCAGCCATGAGTACAACGCCCACTAGCTGTATACCTACTACTACAGATAAAACTGTAAGCGACGTAAGCAAAAAATCGAGCCATTTGACAGGCAAACCAATAGTTTTAGCAAAGTTTTTATCAAACGCAACAAGCATAAATTCTTTAAAAAAGAGCATGACAGCTACAATAAGAAGCACGCTTATTACACTGAAAGTGATAAGGTCACCTTCTACGATAGAAGCCACTTTTCCAAACAAAAAATTATTTATTAATCCTGCTTGTTCTGCCTTTCCTGAGTTTTGAATAGCTGTTAATAAAAGGATACCTAGCCCAAAAAATACAGACAACATAAGGGCAATTGCGGTGTCTTCTTTGATTTTAGTCTTTGCTATAATAAAATCAGCCAACAGCAAAGCAAGCCAACCGGCAATAAAGGCACCTATGACTAAATAGACTGGATTTTTAGTGCCTGAAAGAATAAAAGCAAGACACACCCCTGGTAGTAGCGCATGGGCAATAGCATCTCCTACTAATGCCTTCTTTTTTAAAAATGTAAAGGACCCTACAATCGCTGTACTACTTGTCAATAAGGTAGCGCCTAGTATCACGTAGCCGATAGTAGGATCCGCAAAAAACGCAATCAATTTTTCCATGGCTGTGTAATTCTAAAATACGTTTACTAGTTCTTAGTTCCTGATTTCGATAGGGGACTGTAGAAAACACGCCTTTCCCTGTCAAAAAGTTGCTCGATAGACCTCCTAGAAGCTTTTTCCCTATTTCCTGGCTTTGACAAAGCTTTCGATTTGTTCTTTACAGAGTTTCTTAGTCATATCTCTTAAAACCTTAACCCGTTCGGCTAGGTATGCTAATTCCTCTTGGGTGATGCTATAGTACTTGCGTTTGTAGCGTGCGTCTATGTAAGCGCTTCTAAGGAGCTCGAAACATCGCTTCTCTTTTTCGGTAGCTTGGGGAAATACTTGCCGCATCATAGGCTTTATTTGGCTAACCTGGGCGTCTAATTCTTTGAGATCATGGATTTTAGGTTTGTAGTCGGTAAATACCAAGAGGAAGGTCATATAGTAGCTCTCAGCTGCTTGATGTAGTTCAAAGGCTGCTTTTTTGTAACTGCCTCTTTTTAGATAGGCGCCATATCCCCAAAAGGACTCACTAGCACTCTCAAACCAATCCTCAAAGTAGTCTTGGGCTTTTTGTTGGCGCTTCTTAGAACTAAGGGACTTGGGCTTTTCTAGGGTATAATTACCGCTGTCATAAACCAAAATCCCTTGGCTGATAATTTCCACAAAGAAGTAGTAATTGTCTCTTAGATGGGCATTTAAGAAATGGATGCTATGGGCAATAAGCG
>JAKSDE010000359.1 GCA_022360235.1 Cytophagales bacterium | reverse complement strand
TTGAATATACAATAAAAAATACAAAAGGTAACACTATTAGCAACAAATGGACCCTTTTACACATCATGTCTTACTTTAAATATCCATATGAAGAGATAGAGCCCTTGATAGAAAAATGGATAGAACAGGGGGGTGATACCAAAGAAAAAGACGTTAGGGGTAGAGTAGCTTTGCATTTAGCAGCTATAAATGCTAATACCCGGATACTCAAGTTGCTTTTATCTCTAAAGGCTAAAGACACTATTACTGATTCAGATGGGAAGCTGGCTCTTCACTATGCCTGCGAAAGATGTGAGAAAGAAGTTGGTAAAGAAAATAATATGTATGATATAATAGAATCATTATTAGAACCTTTTGCATTAAAATCAGCTGGATGGCAAATAAGCACAGAGCCTTCTAAAGCTGGATCGCAAAGCACAGAGCCTTCTTTAAGTGAAGATCCGCTGAAAATAGTTAGAGAAAAAGAGAAGAAAGATCTTTTAGATTATATTAATAGATTAGACAAAAAAGGCAACTCTCCCTTATATTATATTAGTAAAGCAATGTACAAATCTCTAACAAAATTTGAAAAACCAGGTATAACAAATTCTCAGAAAGAAGGATTAAAAAGTGGATACAAGCAGGCTGAAAAGTGCTATCTTTATTTAAAAGAACACCTTGCTGATCCTAATAAAGACAACATAAAAGCGAAGAAATTAGAAATATTAATGTTAGACAAAGATTTAAAATTAGAATTAGTCGATTCCCAAGTAACCAAATCAGAAAATTATATAAAATATTTTATGGATAAGGTAAAAGAAAAAGAATTAGAAAAAATAGAAAAGCTCGCAAAAATCATAAAAGTAAATAGTCAAATTAATGAGGGAAGACATACAATTTTGTATTGGTTAATAGATAATGAGCATAAAGAAGTCGCCCGAATATTAGTGGAAGAAGCAGAAGAGGAAGAATTACAGGATTTATTGAAAGATAATAAATCATCCATCTGCCCTCTGTATGTAGCAGTAAAAAAAGGAGAGTTTCAGCTAGTAAAGATGCTTATTTATGAAAAAGCAATTAAAAAATATATAGGAAGATATGCTGCTCAAATAGCAGCAGATAGTGTGGAGTCTGAAGTAGTAAAAGAAAGAGGGGGAGCAGTAACCCGTAGATATGAAAATGGTAAAACGCTTTTAGATGCCGCATGTGAGAGTGGAAGTCTAGCAATAGTAAAACTTATTCTAGAATCCATAGCAATTTGTACAGAAAAATACGAGAATGATCAAAGTAATTCATTACCTGCGAATCAGATAATGGGTGAATTGAAGTACCTTCTTGGTGATACGAGTGGATATGACAAAACAATAAGAGGATTTATTGAGGAAGTGAGGCAATTAATCAAAGGCACCCGTAAATATTTAGACAATGAGGCTAATCTCATAGGTGTCAGTGGGCAGGTTGTGTGTGCAACAAGGCAAAAGTGGAGAGATAAAGAAAATAGAATATGGGAACAACAGGAACCGTTAGTAGATCATGAAGTAGATCAAACCCAGGGCGCAGCAATTAACGCAGCAGATGAGGTTGGTTTGACGTCCCTGCCTGCGGCAGCACAAGAAGGCCACCCAGCGGACGCAGCAGTTTTAGAAAAACAAGAACAATCCAAGAATCTAATAAAGGCGGCATCACAGGGTGGCATAGAACAAGTAAAATTACTTCTAAAGGCGGCATCACAGGGTGACATAGAACAAGTAAAATTACTTCTAAGCCAGGGCGCAGCGATTAACGCAACAGATAAAGATGGTTGGACGCCCCTGCACTGGGCAGCAAAAAATGGCCATCAAGCGGTGGTAGCCTATCTTAAAGAGCGAGGGGCGGATATAAACGCAACTTGTAAGTATGGCGGGACGCCCCTGCACTGGGCAGCACAGAATGGCCAGAAAGAGCTTGCAGAATACCTTCAGTCTGAGGGGGCGGATACAAACGCAACTTGTAAGTATGGTGGGACGCCCCTGCACTGGGCAGCAAAAAATGGCCAGAAAGAGCTCGTAGAATATTTGCTAGCGCAGAAAGCAGGCATCAATGCAAAAACTAAGGATGGTTGGACGCCCCTGCACTGGGCAGCAGCAAAGGGCCATCAAGCGCTCGTCGAATATCTGCTAGAGCAGGGCGCAGATAGCAAGGCAGTAGACGAGGCTGGTAGAACGCCCCTGCACTGGGCAGCAGCAAAGGGCCATCAAGTGGTGGTAGCTTATCTTAAAGAGCAAGGGGCGGATATAAACGCAACTTGTAAGGATGATTGGACTCCCCTGCACTTAGCAGCACAAAGTGGCCATCAAGTGGTCGTAGAATATCTGCTAGAGCAGGGTGCAGATAGTAAGGCAGTAGACGAGGATGGTAGGACGCCCCTACACTTAGCAGCAAAAAATGGCCATCGAACGGTGGTAGCCTATCTTAAAGAGCAAGGGGCGGATATAAACGCAACAGCTAATGATGGTTGGACGCCCCTACACTTAGCAGCTTTATCGGGCCATCAAGCGGTGGTAGAATATCTGTTAGGGCAGGGCGCAGAGGTCAACGCAAAAGATAAGCAGGGTAAGACGTCCCTGCATTGGGCAGCTAAAAAGGACCACACAACGGTCGTAGAACTCCTCAAAAATAAGGGCGCTAAAGAATAAGCACAACCCACAGAAGTGGCGTGTTGTTTTTAGTGCCATGATTGTTATGCTTGTTGAGTGAAAATACAATGATTTTTGGGGATAGACAAACTCCTCTACTTCATATGCAACGTGCTCAGTTGCGCTTCTGAAATCGTTGAGGGAGCACCGATCATTACATCACGGCCTGCATTATTTTTAGGAAAAGCAATGAAT
>JAKSDE010000358.1 GCA_022360235.1 Cytophagales bacterium | reverse complement strand
TTACTAGGTTTAAGCTTGTTGTTGTTGAAATAGTCTTTCACATACCGCCGAATAGTTTCATCGTCTACTAAAAGCCATCGAGCTATTTCCCTGTAGCTATGCCCTTGATTATAGAACAAGACAGCTTTAATACGGTCTCTGACACGACCATCCCGTTCTGACTTGTGCTGCTTCTCAAGTGCTTGCTTGAGTTGCGGGGTTAAGGGCTCATACTTCATAGGACAAATATATAAAAATAACTCCACATATAAAAAATAACTCCTCATATTCAATCAGAAAGAGTATATATGTGTTAAGTTTAAAAGCGAGACGTAAAATTAAAACACTACACACTTTAGCTATTATTTAGTATAACTTAAACTAAAAGAATAGATAAAAGAATTTTTAAAAATAATATTGTTAAAAAGAAAAAAGATATTTAGATTGGCGAAATATTATGTGTGTTAAGTTTAAAAGCAAGAGAGAAGAGCAAATGTTTGTGAAAAAGAAAGTGCTTGCTGCTAAAAAGTAACTAATTTTATAATTAAACTTATTGAATAAAAAATAGTAAATAATAGTAAAAAATAAAATATAACTACTAACCTATTATGTTAACAATCAGAAAAATCTACGAGCTAATATTAATTATCAACTTTATTGCACTAATCTTAGTAGGCGCCTGTAAAAAGAGAGGAGTAGGAGAAAAAGCTCTTCCCGGAGCACTTCCAAGGGAGGGAAGTGGAGTAGAAATAGTAGAACGCATGGTGGGTTTGATAAAGGGGAAAGGTGATAACTTACTAGAAGAACTAGAAGCGTTAATAGACCGAGAAGGGGGAGATTCGATTATATTGAATATGTGGGATAAGGATGGTAAGACGGTGTTACACGAGGCAGTAGAAGAAGAAGAAGAGGAGGTGGTAAAACTCCCTTTGCGCAAGGGAGCAAAGACTGATATAAAAAGCAAAGATCATAAAACTCCACTAGATATCGTCCGTAGTGCATCTATGGCTCGCTTATTGAAGGAAAAACCACCGGTGAGGAGAGCAAGGAGAGCATTGAGAATGGCTTTAGAAGAAGGTACAACTTCCGGTGCAAATGCATTGCATATAGCTATCAAAGAAGGAAAGAGCCTAGATGGTTTGAATGCCCAATTCCTGTTAACCGAAGATATGGTTAAGGGTCGTGACGATCGAATGAGAACTCCCCTGCACTATATAGGCTTTCACTTAAATAATGATGATTACACAGCACGGGTAGTAGCTAAGCTAAGAGAAAGGAATGCAGTGTTGGATGCAAAGGATGAAGATAGCAAAACCGCGCTACACTATGCAGTCCAGAATGGTCTTTTAAAGACAGTAAGGGATTTGGTAGAGCCTGAGAGCGAGCAAGTTGCTGCTGATGTCAATGTAAGAGATAAAGATGGCAAAACCCCTCTTCACTGGGCAGTAGTGGGAGAAGACAGAGAAATCGTAGAAGTGCTTCTAAGAGCAGGAGCAGTCTTGGATGCCAAAGATGACGCTGGCGAAACGCCCTCAGATTTGACAAACGATAGGGAGATAAGAGAGTTACTTATCAATTTTCAAGATAGCGAAGGGAAGACAGCATTGATGAAGGAGATTGAAGAAGACAAAGCAATAGAGTTGATAGCTCAAGGTGCAGATGTCGAAAAGGCAGATAACAAAGGCAAAACCGCCTTGCACTATGCGGCGGATAAGGGAAATATAAGAGTAGTTAAAGCCATTCTAGAGGAAAGCGTATCAACGATTAGTCAAGGAGATAACGAAGGCAAAACCGTCTTGCACTATGCGGTTAGACAAAAAGATAAAGCATTAATAGAATTATTGCTAAACAAAGGTGCCTATATCGCTGCTAAAGATAAGAACGGAAGAAGTCCTGAGGATATGGTAAAAGGAGATACTAAATTAGAAATATTGTTCAAGTACCGTGGTGCTATCAATGAAAGAAATTTCGACGGTGATACCCCCTTGATCATTGAAATTAAGGCAGAAGAAGTAGACGAAGTCAAAATACTGCTAGAGGAGGGTGCTAATGTTAATAAAAAAGATGAGAGGGATAAAGCACCGCTCCACTGGGCACTGGAGGGGGGTAACCAAGCTATCATAGACGCACTACTAGGTGAGAAGTCCATAGATGTTAACATTCCAGATAAAAATGGTAAGACTCCCTTACACTATGCTGCCGCGCTAGGAAATCGAGCATTAATAGAAACACTGATAACCAAGGGTGCACGTGTCGATCGGCGAGATGATAAGGGTAGAACGGCCTTACACGATGCAGTAGAAAAAGGGAATAAGGAAACTGTAGTTGCTTTGCTGGGGAAAGATGCCAATGTCAATGCCCAAGATAATGAAGGAAAAACGCTGCTTCAATTGACAGATAAAGGAGAGATAATAGCCTTACTTATCAATGCCGAAGATGAAAATGACGATACGCCGTTGTTCAATGCTATTAAGGAAGGGAGTGAGGTGAGAGTCGAGGATGCGTTAGAGAAAGGTGCCGATGTCAATGCCAAAGATAAGAAAGGACGAACGCCCCTTCATTGGGCAGCAGCGGGAGGACACGCAGGAATCGTAGAAATGCTTCTAGCCAAAGGAGCAGCCTTTGATGCCCAAGATGACAATGAAGAATGGGCTATAGAGTTGACAGACGATAGCGATGTAATAGTGTTACTTAGCGAACCTCAAGATAGCGAAGGGAAGACACTGTTAATGAGGATGATTGAGAAAGGTTATCATTCAAAGGTAATAATGTTTATAGAGAAGGGGGCAAATGTTACTACAGCAGATAAGCAAGGTTATACCCCCTTACACTGGGCTGTAGATATAGATGATATGGGGATAGTAAACGCAATACTGCGTAGAGGAGAAGTCAATAACAATGCAAGAAATGCAGCAGGTAAAACCCCCTTGATAATAGGGAGAGAAAGAAGGGTGCAAAGTGGTATAATAAACGCTTTGGTAGATAAACGAAGCCCTGTAGGACGTACGTCATTAATTCGGCCATTAGGAACTACGCCATTAATCGATGCTATCAAGAATGGTAGCATAGAAGAAGTAAAGAGGGTGATAGACGCAGGTGCTTTGGTCGGCCTGTCGGATAACGAACTCTACACCCCCTTGCTCCATGCGGTGAGAAAAGATATCAAAGAGGTAGCAAAAACATTAGCAATAGCTAAAGCCATTCTGGAGAAAAGCAAAGCAACGGTTAATCAAGGAGATAAAATTGGCAAACTCCCCTTGAGCTACGCATTAGAAATGAAACTCAACGCTTCAACTGCAGAAGAAGAAGCGCAAGCGATGGAATTAGTAAAATTATTGTTAGCGAATGGTGCTGATGTCAATCTCAAAGATAACAGAGGAAAAAGTCCCAAGGATATTGCAAAAGGAGACGCTGAGCTAGAGGAAGAGATCGAGAAGCATGATAAAGCGGCAGACGCCACTATCAATGAACGAGATGAAGTAGAGGGTAGTACAAGGTTGATCCGTGCCATTAAGGCAGAACAAGTAGACGAAGTCAAAGAGCTGCTAGAGCAGGGCGCTGATGTTAATCTAAAAGATGGGGCTGGTGAAGCACCGCTCCATTGGGCACTGAAGGTGGGTAACCGAGCTATCATAGACGCACTCCTAGGTGAGGATTCCATAGATGTTAACAATCCAGCTGGCGATGGTAAGACTCCCTTACACTATGCTGCCGCGCAAGGAGATCAAGTATCAATAGGAGAACTATTAAGCAAGGGTGCAAGGGTCAATCGGCGAGATGACAAGGGTAGAACGGCCTTACACGATGCTGCCGCAGAAGGTAATAAGGCTGCGGTAGATGCTTTGCTAGCAGTAACAGATGTCGATGTCAATGCCCAAGATAATAAGGGTAGAACGGCCTTACACGATGCGGTAGCAAAAGGTAATGAGGAAGTTGTAGCTGCTTTACTAGGGAAAGATGCCAATGTCAACGCCCAAGATAATGAAGGAAATACGCCGCTTCAATTGACAGATGAAGAAGAGATAACCGCCTTACTTATTAATGCCCAAGGTGAAAATGGCGATACGCCGTTGTTCGATGCTATTAAGAAGGGGAGTGAGGGGAGAGTCAAGGACGCGATAGCAAAAGGTGCTGATGTTAATCAGGAGATTGAGGGGAAAAATTCCCTTCACGTGGCAGCCGCGGGAGGAAACGCAGAAATCGTACAAATACTTCTAGACCAAGGAGTAAACTATGCTGCCAAAGATGCCAAAGGCAAAACGCCCTTAGCGTTGGCAGACGATAGGGATGTAATAAAGAAACTTATCGATCTTAAAGATAGCGAGGGGAAGACAGTGTTAATAAGGACAATTGAAGAAGGTAATACGCCAGGTGCATTAGCGTTAATAGCGAAGGGTGCAGATGTCACGATACCAGATAATGAAGGTAACACCCCCTTACACTGGGCTGTAGAGATATGGGATGAAGAGATAGTACGGGTACTACTGCTGAATAAAACAGTCGATACCAATGTAAGAAATATAGCAGGAGAAACCCCCTTAGTATTAGGGATAAGAGTAAGGGCGCCAAGCATTATAATAAACGCTTTGAAAGATAGACGGGGTCTTAACGGAGATCCGCCATTAATCGATGCCATCAAGAATGGTAGCGTAGAAGAAGTAAAGAAGGTGATAGGTAGAGGTGCTTTGCTCAGCCTGACAGGTAACGACGCCAACACCCCCTTGCTCCATGCGGTGAAGAAAGATATAAAAGATATAGCAGTATCATTAGCAATAGCTAAAGCCATTCTAGAGAGAGGCAGAACAACGGTTAATCAAGGAGATAAAAATGGAAAGCCCCCCTTAAGCTATGCAGTAGAAAAGAGACTCAACGCTTCAACTGCAGAAGAAGAAGCGCAAGCGATGGAATTAGTACAGTTATTGTTAGCGAATGGTGCTGATATCAATGCTAAAGATGGTCAAGGAAAAAGCCCCAAGGATATTGTATCAGGAAAAGGAGACGCTGATCTAGAAAAAGAGATCAACGAGCATGATAAAGCCGCAGACCCCACTATCAATGAACAAGATCCAGGAGATGGTAGTACAAGGTTGATCCGTGCTGTTAAGGCAGGA
>JAKSDE010000237.1 GCA_022360235.1 Cytophagales bacterium | reverse complement strand
GTCTACAGGTCGTCGAGCAACTGGCTCAACTCCTACGAAGACAAGTAGTGCAGAAACGTAAGCCCAATAGAAGCTATGCCAGAAAAACCCAACAAGGCAGGTATAAAAAATATAGATAAATATATTAAGTTAGTGTCATTAGTTCTTAGAGAGGAAAGGGCCCCAGGAAGACTCCTATAGGAGACTTCCGTAGGCCCCGACCTACTCGACGTAAAAACACAATATTTAATACTTGTTAAGGGTCGACTATCTAGTAAAGCCTATACCGTTGTTCCCATTGCTACTATAATAGCAAATGCTTCTTGGGGGATTGGCATCACAGAAAGGCGTCTTTGCCTGAGAAGGGCTATTCCTTGGAGGCGTTCATCTGCCTTTATCTGGGCTAAAGTTACAGGCTTTGTGAATTTTCTTTCAGGCACTATATCTACGGCTACCCATCGTACATTCGGTGTAGTAGGGTCTTGGTAAGCTTCTTTTACGATCTTTACTATGCCTACTACTACTCTCTCATGGGCACTATGATAGTATAAGGCTAAATCTCCTTTTTTCATAGCTTTGAGGTTATTACGTGCTTGATAGCTGCGTACGCCCTCCCAATAAGTGCGTCCGTCTTTTACTAGATCATCATAAGCGTAAATACGGGATTCGGATTTTATAAGCCAGTAATTCATTTATTTAGTTATTTTTGTTGTTGTGGTGATTTAGTAGGTAAAATTTTTTTCTTTCGGTTTTGAAAATATTTTTCAACTGCTTCTCGAGAAAGTGCATTAAAAGTATGGGCCTTAGAAAGTCCCCCTTTTCTAGCTACGCATACACCATAATCTATATTGCTATAGCCTTCCTTAGTATGGGCATCTGGATTGATGCTCAACCACACATGCTTACGAATAGCATAAGGTATCCACCGCCAATCTAAGTCTAAGCGCCAAGGGTTTGCATTAATTTCAATAACTACCTTATAGGTAGCACATGCATTAATGATGGCTTCATGATCAATAGGGTAGCCTTCTCTTTGCAGTAGAAGTCGTCCGGTAGGATGGCCTAACATCGTAGTAAAGGGGTTACTTATAGCACGTAGCAAACGATGGGTTGCGCGTGCGCTATCCATCTTCAGGTTGGAATGTACCGACGCAATCACAAAATCAAAGCTTGCTAACACTGCTTCTTCATAGTCTAAAGCGCCATCTGACCGTATATCTGATTCAATGCCTTTAAAAATCTTAAAAGGAGCGATTTCTTCATTCAGGCGATCGATTTCTTCATGTTGTTGTTGAATAGCATAAGCATTCAGCCCTCCTGCGTAGGCGGCTGATTGGCTGTGGTCGGTAATGCCTATGTATTCATAGCCTAGTGCGCTACAATGGCGTACCATTTCTTCCAAACTATTCCTGCCATCGCTATAGGTAGTGTGGGTGTGAATAATACCCTTCAAGTCTTGCACTTCGAGGAGTGGAGGTAACTTGTTTTGTCGGGCTACGTCTAGCTCAAACATCCCCTCTCTTAGCTCTGGTGCAATCAAAGAGAGGTTCGCTTCTTTATAAAAGTCTTCCTCACTGCTCGGTTGGCTTTCAGCCAGGAGTTGTCCTAGACTTTTCTCTGTATGGACTGGCATAGCTAAATGCTTTTCTGAGCCTGTTTGTAGGAGCAAGTTTTTATAAAACGCTTGCTGAGCACAAAAGAGAATCACTACCTTTACATCGAGGTCAACGAACTTTCCCCGCCAAGCAAAGGGCCCTGAAATCTTCTGCTCTTTTTGGAGAAACGTCGTCTTGTCTAACCATTGCATTACTTGGGTTACTTCTTCTGTACCTACCAGGATTTCTATAGCCGTTATTACTTCCATTTTACGTCTTAACGCACCTACACAAGCGATAAGTACTGTAGGGAAAGCTTGCTTAAGGGCATTTTCTATCTGGACTGCATACGGAAGTACCGTCGCATAATGAAACTTTCCTTGATGGGCTAGCTTAAATAGTACACTTTCTTTGATGGTTTCCTGTGTTTTCTTGCCAAAGCCGTTGAGTGGGGCAATTTTGTCTTCCTCACAGGCAGTTAACAGATCTTCTAAGCTTGTCATACCCAATGTTTTCCATATAGTTTGAATTTTTTTCGGACCGATACCGCTGAGATCTAGCATTTCTATTACCCCTGGGGGTGTTTTAGCCATCAGCGTTTCCCAAAGCGCTAAGGTACCTGTAGTACAAATCTCATGAATACTGGCTGTTATACTTTTTCCTAGGCCCTCTAGGTTGGCTAAAGCTTCAGGGGACAACGTAGTGAGGTCTTGCTCTATTTTCTCTATGTGAAAAGCAGCCTTGTTGTAATGCCTTACTTTAAATGGATTTTCGCCATGGAGAGCTAGCAAATTCGCAGTGGTGCGTAAAATTTTTACGATAGTGCTATTGTCTAATAACATGGTTAATTTTTCGTAATTTACGGAAAAAAATTACTAAACTTTTGTTGCAATTCTATTTTTATTAGCGGGCTATGGATTTATTGACGCTTTTTAGAGAAAAATATGTTAATAATTTATATGGTGCAACAGTAGCAACTTGTTTACTGCGGACGCTTAAGGGAGAAGTAGCTTGAAGTAGCAGCGATGGAAGCAATGGGCCAATCACCTAATCAATCAATGAAAGTACTCATCTTACGATTCTCTTCTATCGGAGATATTGTGTTAACGACTCCTGTGCTCCGGTGTATTAAGCAGCAACTTCCGTCTATTGAGTTACATTATTGTACTAAAAAGGCTTACAGGTCTGTCCTAGCAGCAAATCCTTATGTAGATAAAATCATCTGTTTAGAGGATCGTTTGTCTGCTTTGATTAAAAAACTAAAAGCAGAACAGTACGATTTTGTCATTGACTTGCATCATAACTTGCGTACGCAGTGGATCAAGTGGCGTTTGGGCGTAAAAGCTAGTAGTTTCAATAAGTTGACTATTGAAAAGTGGCTGATGGTAAATTTTAAAATCAACGTACTCCCCCGCCAGCATATTGTAGACCGCTACATGGCGGCTGTAGCTTTTTTAGGCGTTCAAAACGATGGCCAAGGGCTTGATTATTTTATCCCTGCTACGGAGGAGGTGTCACTTACGTGGCTACCTAGTACCCACCAAAAAGCATTTGTCGCTTATGCCATTGGAGGACAGCATGCTACTAAGCGGCTTCCTGTGCATCGGATGATTCAGTTATGTGATCGGATTAACAAGCCTATTGTTTTGTTAGGGGGAGAAGAAGATTATGCGGTGGGAGAAGCTATTGCTGCCTTCTTTCAGCGAAGCGCTGACCATGCACCTTATGAAGCAGGCCTGCAAAAGTTGAATAAGAAGTGTGTTATTTTTAATGCTTGTGGTAAGCTCAATCTCCACCAGTCGGCTTCGCTAGTTAAGCAGGCACAAGTGGTGTTTAGCCATGACACGGGACTCATGCACATTGCAGCGGCTTTTAAAAAGCATATCTATACTATATGGGGAAATACGATTCCTGCGTTTGGTATGTATCCTTACCAAACCAAGTTCATCCTCTTAGAAAACAACAAGCTCTCGTGCAGACCTTGTTCCAAAATTGGCTTTGATAGATGTCCGAAGGGGCATTTCAAATGTATGAATGATATTACCTTTGATTTTTCTCTTGCCTAACTATAAGTGTTAAAGATGGAACGTTTTTTACAAGCGATTACTTTTTACTTATTGCTTCCATGGCTGTATCTCATTGCCTTACTTCCTTTTTCGTTACTGTATGGGCTCTCTTGGCTGACTTTTGTGTTGGTTTACTATGTAGTCAGGTATCGTAGAGCAGTGGTGTGGGAGAATTTATGCAATGCTTTCCCCGAGAAGAAAGCAATAGAACGCCAACGAATTTGTAAAGCCTTTTATCGCTATCTGTGCGATTTGGTGTTTGAGCATATTAAAATGTTGACAATCACTAAAAAACAGGCTTTACGAAGATGTCAGTTTCATAATATTGAAGTCTTTCAGCAACTGTATGCGCAAAAGCGACATGTAATTGCAGTTATGGGGCACTTGGGTAATTGGGAGTGGGCTGGCAATAGCATGGCACTACAGACGGATTATGAACTCTGTGCCATCTATAAGCCTTTGTCTAATCCTTATTTTGACAGGCTTGTTTATCGTTTACGGGCCCGTTTTGGCAGAAGGCTCATTCAGCAAAGTGATACGTTGCGGGCCATGCTTGGCTATGATGTTGCTCCTAAGGTAACTGCTTTCTTAGCTGATCAAACACCTCCTAGGGAGCATGCCTATGTGACTACTTTTCTTAATCAGTCTACTTATGTTTTTAAAGGAATAGCCAAGCTGGCGAAAAAGTTGAACCATGCGGTAGTCTATGCCAGTGTACGTAGCATCCGGCGTGGTTATTATAAGATTTACTTAGAACTGCTCTTTGAAAATCCTTCTTCTATGCAGGAGAACGAAATCTCTGAAGCGCACACCCGTAAGCTCGAAGAAGACATTTGCCGCCAGCCCGCTACGTGGCTTTGGTCTCACCGACGGTGGAAACATAGCGTCATTGGGTAATACGTAGGGTGTAAACAGTAAATTTTTCTTTACGCGCTCCACTTTGCAAAGGCGAAAATTTTTCCTCGCTTTGCAGTACGTTAAAGGCTTAAAACGCCTCTATTTGCGCTTTACACAGCCTTTCGACAAGTGCTCCTAACACTTTTACCCGCTCAGCCAAATATGCCAATTCCTCTTTGGTAATGACATACCCCTTTTATAACGACCACCTATGTAGGCTTTCTGAAGTAGGGTGAAAAGGCGTTTTTCTTCTTCCGTGGATTGAGGAAATATAGTACGCATCTCTCCCTTTATTTGGCTAGCCTGGGCGTTAATAGGGAACGTCATAATAATTGTGTAAAATATATATTTTT
>JAKSDE010000352.1 GCA_022360235.1 Cytophagales bacterium | reverse complement strand
TAAACAATAATAAATATTACTATTTCAATAAAATAATAATGTGTTTGCCTGTATCCTCTTAGTAAAGCAAAGGACAAAAGATGCTCCTAACACCCACTCACTCCCACGCTTTAATCAATTTCAAAAATTTATTTCAAAAAATTTTGCTTATTGATTTTTCTTTTGTAATATTGCCGATAATAAGATTTTAATATTACATAATTTTTACCTCAAAAAACAGATAGAATAATGAACAAAAAACTATTAACCTTAGCAATAGGATGTTTAGTAGCATTCTTTGCTTGTCAAAAACAAGATGGGGAAAAGGCAGCATTAAAGGAAGCAATAAAGAAAATAGAAGAGATGACAGCAGAAGCTAAGCGAGAAGTATTAGATAGCGTAAATCCGGCAATAGCAAGATTAGATTCAGCAAGGAAGGGAGCAGAAGCTGCCATAAAAGAATTTGAGGAAACACCAAATAAAGCAATATTAAATGAGGCAAATCAGTCAGCAGCATTAGAGCAAGCAATAAATGAAGCGAAAGCAACTAAGGAAAGATTAGAGAGCCTAGAAGAATTGATAGCAAATCAGGAAGGAATAGAAGTATTTCAGGAATTTTTACAGGAAGCAAAAGAAGAGGGAGCAAATCAGGAAGAAGTAGCAGCATTGCAGAAAGCATTTCAGGAAGGAAGAGTAGCAATACAGGCAGCATTTCAGGAAGGAGTAGCAAAATTACAGACAGCAATAAATGCAGCAGAAGAACAGGCAAAAGCATTAGAGGAAGCAAGGAGGAAAGCAGGCGGCGCTGCATAAGGAGATGATGAGTGATAGCGGAGTAGGATTAGCAGCAACATATTCTGAAAAAGCAGGTGATGATAATGACCAAGGAGGATTAGGAGCAGCAGACGCTGCAAAAGTAGATGGAGATAGTAGAAAAAGAAGGCAGTAAGCTGTATGTAGAGGCAGTGCGGGGAAACTCGCTCGCTGCGTTCTTAGGGGAGACGGTGGTGGCAACACCACCCTCTTACCCGACAGTTCCTGGTTTCGATAGGAGACTGTAGAAAGCACTCCTTTCTCAGTCAAAAAGTGGCTCAATATACCTCAATAAAACCCACCTAAAACTCAGAACTAGGAATTCAGAAAACTCAGAACTAAGAACTATACTGAAGTGTATTTCAAAAAAATTGGGTGCGGAAGATGAGTTGTAAGGTAGAATACGTTCATGAATTTTTAAGGTATTTCACCATGAGCTTAGCTGTTTTCTCTGAAGCATGATCATTGCCTATCATTTGTTTGATTTTTTGATAGTTCTTTATCTGCAAGCTTCTAGAAGCAACATTCTCTGTAAGCTGTTTTAGTTCTTCAGTAAGATCGTTTGTATTAAAATCGTGTTGCAGTAACTCCTTAACGACTTCTTTCCCGGCCACTATATTGACGAGCGATACATAGTTAAGTTTTATAAACAATCTGCTAAGGAGGTAGTTTATTTTACCAGTAATGTAGCCTACTACTTGGGGAACCTCGAATAAAGCCGTTTCTAAGGTAGCTGTTCCAGAAGTAACCACAGCAGCATAAGCATGCGCGAGGAGATCGTATGTTTGCTCATAAATAACTTGCACGCCAGGTGTTCTTTCAGCGGCCTTATATAATTCAGCAGGAAGATTTTTAACAGCAGCTACTGCAAAATGGTAGTCTTGAAAGGTAGGTACAATAGAAAGCATCACTGGAAGTATTTTTTTTACTTCTTGTAGGCGGCTTCCTGGCAGTAAAGCTATCACAGGTTTACCTTCCAATTTATTTTCTACTAAAAAATTGGGATTAATTGTATGACGATTGACCTCATCTACTAAAGGGTTCCCTACAAAGTCTACTTCATAATCGTATTTTTTGTAAAAGTCTTTCTCAAAAGGAAGAATTGTAAACATTCTATCTACATACGCTTTCACCTTATAGGCACGACTTTGATTCCAAGCCCAGACTTTGGGAGAAATGTAATAGAATGTTTTAATATGATGCTGTTTGGCAAATCTAGCCATCCACATGTTAAAACCACCATAGTCGATTAAAATCAATACATCAGGCTGATAGGCTAGCAAATCTTTTTTACACCGATGAAAGTACTTGAATATTTTTCGTAAGTTCAGCACAAAGCCCATGAAGGCCAAATTACAATAATGAACTACTAACTTTCCTCCTGCTTTTTCCATACACTCTCCTCCCCAGCATCTAATGTCAGCTTGGGGGTCTTCTTTCTTGAGTGCTTGAATAAGATTGCCCCCATGGATATCTCCAGATTTTTCTCCAGCAATGATATAGTAGCGCATACCTTTTTATTTTTTTATTTGACTATCTATCAAATTACGCGAAATTCTTCATCCATAACATCACTAATCTTAGTTCTTAGTTTTAGGTGGGTTGTATTGAGGTCTATCGATCAACTTTTTGACGGGGAAAGGAATGTTTTCTACAGTCCCCTATCGAAACCAGGGTAGGGTAGAGCAATGGCGCGGTGGTTAAGTGAAGATGATTTACCTTTACTTAACTCCGTTTCCATCGCCCTCCGCCTCCTTTAGATTAGCGGGGTAGAATTATTTGTGCGACACGAGGCGCCATTAGGAGAGCACTCATACAACGAGATAGGGCCGCGTCTATGCCCTATTGCCAACTTGGACGGTGCGAAACGGGCAACTGTTTGGGGCGAAGCCTCCAGGAAAGCCCAACCAAAGTAATGAGATGGCACCAAATGGCGGTAAGGCAAAATTGGACGAGGTTGAACAGCTGTGAATCTTCAATATAAAGTACCGTATAGCCCTAATTTGCAGAGCAATCAGTGATAGTTCATGGCAGCAGGAGGTTATAAAATTTACAGACAAGGAAGCCATTCATGAGGGCGATCAGGGAAAATCCATCAGAAAGCTGCAAAAGATTGGATGCTCGCTATTTTCAACAAGAGGGGAGCAAGCAAC
>JAKSDE010000206.1 GCA_022360235.1 Cytophagales bacterium | reverse complement strand
TCAAGTAATACTTCGACCCTCTAAACTTGAAATCCTCTCTGATGTCTATATGAACACGTTCTTCTTGAAAGTCTTCCATGTCATACCCCTCAATCGCTTCTTTTACACACCGGCCAATACTATACACATCCGTATCCTCAGGCTTAATTTCTGGCTCTAGGGTCACTATCATCCGCCTCATTATCGTGAGGCCTTTCTTGCAATCTCTTTCTAGCGTTTCAACTATTTCTTTGATTCCGTTATGGGTGTTTTCGTCTAGTATATATAGCTTTTTTCCCTTTTTGGTGGTTTTCTCTTTTATCTCTGTCATAAAGTTCTGTAAGGCACTAGCATACATTTGGCTTAGCCCTACCACATTGCTGACTTCATGAACAATCGCTCCTGCGAAATTCTCCATCGACTTGAGTTGACTCCTTGTCTTTTTCTCTTTTTTCCGGAAAAATACCAGCCCCAGCAACGTAGCAAACAGGGAACTATATATCAGTATTTGGATATAGATACCCGGCATATTGGCCAAGGGTGCTATACCACCTAAGTATTTGTGGGAGAATAGGGTGAAAAAGCCATAGCCTCCTGCTACACCCAACACCATGAGCACGGTGAAACTCACCCAGTCTACCAAGGAGGCAGTCACCACAATAGCTAACGATAGGTTGATGACCCACTCCATACTCTCTGCTCCTCCTAGTAAAAACAACATGAACGTGCTCACAAATGGAAGGCAATACAAAACACTAATGTGCCAATACGTGGGGAAGAACCTCTTGGCCCACTTAGGCCAATGATCTTCGGTCAACAAACCTACACACAACATACCTCCTATTGCCCGTAGTGACATGATGGTGGTAAAGTAGGGCGACTTTTCCGGCGTCCACATGAAGTAAGGGACAATGTAGTTGAGGGAGAAAAACACCCCAAACAACAAGTGGTTCGCGCCATAGCGCTCTACTTGCCTCTTGGAAAAACTGGTTATACTCCTCCTTGTAGGGAGGCAGCTTTTAAACCCCGTTACGATACTTTCCCACGTAACTTTCTCATCTATCGCGAGGCTTCCCTTTCGCCTTACAATCACCAGCCCGCTATACTGCACAAAATGCATTCCAAAGAAACTCACTCCGTTGGCTATGATGCTGAAGAGCGGTGCTAAATACGTTTTCTCGCTTTCTAGATACATGTTTGCTACAACGAAAGTGATGAATGCCACCCAAAATGCTGTGAAAAAAGACTTGGCATCTGTCTTCAAACCTAGCACGCCTGCTAAGAATGGGATGGTGATGGTAGAGCCGAAAAGACTTGATGCCCAAAAATTTACCTTAATTATATCCTGGGATAGCAGGCCTATGAAAATACTCACAATACCCATCAGTAGGGTGAGGTATTTTGTTAGTTTGAGTTCATTGATAACCTTTTTCCTTTTGTCGTACATGGGCTTTACTACATCGTGGGTAAGTAGAATTCCTCCAGCGTTCAAGAACGAGTCACCCGTAGACATGGCTACTGCTAATAACCCTG
>JAKSDE010000240.1 GCA_022360235.1 Cytophagales bacterium | reverse complement strand
GAACGGTAGACAGTAGAACAGGCAGGCATACCAATATACAGGGAAGTACTTTTGGAGGTGCTCGGGCCAAAACTTCTTACCCAGTAAACCTGTCCATAAAACGAGGGCTATTACTCCGAGCATAAATGGGGCGCTATTATAAGGAGTCTTTTGGAGCGCCCACACCGCGTAAGCGATGAAGTAGTAGAAAAGACAAAATACGATGAATGAGAACGGCCTGGGGGCTACTTCTTTTGTTTCCCTTTGGCAGTATTGCAGGAGGTTCTCGGGTGTAGGCAATGCCTTGATGAATTGTTTTCGTAGGTGTTGCCATCGACGCTTCCAGGCGGCTGCTTCATCTGCATGAGCCAATGCAATGCCTTGGTGCTGCACAAGATGCATCCCAAAGAAACTAATCCCATTGGCTAAGGTGCTGAAGAGCGGCGCTAAATACGCTTTTTCGCTAGCTAGATACAGACTTGCTACAACGAAAGTGGCGACTGTCACCCAAAATGCTGTGAAAAAAGACTTGGCATCTGTCCTCAATCCTAACACGCCCACTATAAACGGTAGGGTGATAGTGGAGCCAAAAAGACTCGCTGCCCAAAAACTTACCTTAATCAAATCTTCGGACAGTAGGCTTAGGCAAATACTCACGATACCCACTACCAGGGTGAGGTATTTTGTTAATTTGAGTTCATTAATAACTTTATTCTTCTTGTCACATATGGGCTTCACTACATCGTGGGTAAGCAAAACTCCTCCAGCGTTCAAGAATGAATCACCCGTAGACATGATTACTGCTAACAATCCTGCTACCACCAGGCCTTTTATACCTACCGAAAAGAGCTTATTTACTAGATGAGGTAGTGCTACGTTTGCCTTTATCTCAGGCGCTGAAGCGAGGGCTGACAACCCAATAAACATCATCATTATTATAAAAAAAGGAATGAAGACAGCACTGATCAGGAACACCCTTCTTACTTGCTGCTTGCTCTGTCCCATCAATATCCGCTGTACCATAGGAGGATTCAAGGCAAAAGTAGGAAATACACACCATACTATAAAAATTACTGCGTAGTAATAAAATTTCTCATGTCCCCAGATGATGAACTTCTCTGCAGGAACCTTATTCATTAGCGCTCTTGCTCCTCCTACATGATCCGTTGCCACAAAGGCGATCAAGGGTATCATAAAAATAAGTACCGCAAATTGAATGACATCTGTAATTGTTACAGCCTTAATACCTCCATAGAAAGCGTAGAATACCATGATGACTCCACTTATAATCATACCCGTACTTGCTTTGATTCCCAATAATGCCTGATTCACACAGCCTAAGGCCCCTACCTGAATTGCAATGATGAGCAACGCGTATATTGCACCAATTACACCTGTGGTAATTCTTCCAAGTTCGCCATAGAACTTGCCCATCACATCACCCATTGTGATGCACCCCTTCAAATTATCCACCTTAGGGGCAATGAATAGTGCCGTGAACAATAGGGGAATACAACTAAATATTGATACCACTGTTAGAATAATACCATCCGAGAACACGTTGGCTGCTTGCCCGACAGTAGTAGCTCCTCCCACATAGGTAGCGAGTAGTGTTATTGTAAGCACCAGTGTGCCAAACATCTTGTTGGCAATGGCATATTCGGTGATATCCTTATTTTTTCTGCCTACATACCAGCCAACAACAGCAATGAGTAGCAAGAATAGGTATACAATACAATGGTCTAAGCTTAAATACCTTATCATCATGAATGGTAGGTTTTTTAAATCAGCTGCAAATATAAATACATTTAGCATAATTTTTAAAATTATTTTCTAGAAAATTGGGTTAAAGGGTTTTTTTATAGAAAAATTGTTCAGAGCAAGGTTATTATTTGTCAATTATGTTAAAAATTTTGATATTATTTAGTCGGCCCTTAACAAGTATTCAATACGGTGTTTTTACACTTAGATGAGCGTTTTATCTCACAAAAATTATGGCACTACAAAACCTTCTTTGAAAAATGGCGTTAAGAGGGGCTGTAGAAAACTGGACAGAAATTGCTTAAATTTAGTCATTGTTCATCCTCTTAATTAAAAATTGTAAAAGCATTTTTTGAAAATGTGGAAATAAATTGTTATACTTGCGATACAAATAGCTATATTAGTTTTTAGCTATCTATGTGTATAAAAAGAGTATATAGCTATAATCTCATTTAAAATAAAATGCATATAATTATTTTCTTAAGTAAACAGGATTGTCATGAAGCACAAAGGTGAAATTGTTGATATAGCCGTAAGAAGAAGCGGCTACTCCCTTACTAAGGTTGCTCAACGGTTACGTATAAGCAGAGGCACACTTTACAAGCGATTCACAGAGCGTGACTTGAGTGATGAATTTATACTTCAAGTAGGAAAGGCGATTAATTATGACTTTTCGATCGATTTTCCTGAGCTAGAGGATGATAAAAGGGTCATGGAGTCGCTCAAAAAGAGAAAAGTTAATAGTGAAGTCATCATCAGCACGAGGTCACTCATAAAGCTTGAGAAGAAATATAAGAAGCTGCTTGATGCCTATCATAAGTTGGTTACTTTCTTGATAAAAATAGGGGAAGAAAATAACCTCCAGGAACTTAAAGATGAACTGGCTGAATTTTTGAAAGACGAAGACTTTGAGAATGAAAAGGAAGAGCTAAACGTAAAAGGATCTTGAATAAAGAAAAGTGCCTTGTTAGTTCTTATTGCTAGTTCCAAGTTCTGCGTTTATGGTTCAATACTACCCACCTAAAACGCAGAACTAAGAACTTAGGGGGGTGCTTATAGACGCAAACAATTATGTTCTCCTTCTATTTCTATGGTTGGTTTTGCATAAGTCCGACTAATAGGGTTTCAATCGTGCCCCAAACAAGAAAACGATAGCTTATCATAGGGTGTAGCACACTCCATGCATACTTTCTTACTATAGAATAGCACCTTATTATAGAAATAATAGTTTAATTCCCATCGAATAGCCACACGATCTAGATAACTTTAAGACATAGCTACCTTCGCTAGACGATACAAGTTGTAAGATAAAGCCTCCCAAACATGCTAGCTATTTTTCAATAAAAACCCTTACGCTGTACGTTGAGTTTTAGTAGCAAAGTTGCTATTATTACGCACCGATTAGGCGAGGTAGCTCAGATGGTTAGAGCGTCGGATTCATAACCCGGAGGTCGGGGGTTCAATTCCCCCTCTCGCTACATAGTCGACCCTGAAGTATTATGATGGGCTTCAATGTGCAAAAAGAAATGCTTGTTTCATAGGACCTATCAAAGCCTCTATGGATGAACGTCGCTTGAGGGCTTTCTGTAAACTTCTTGACTTATTTTTGCACTT
>JAKSDE010000133.1 GCA_022360235.1 Cytophagales bacterium | reverse complement strand
CTGAATATCGTCCTTTTGTTCCTAAAAACAAAAACCATAATACGTTTTGCAACAATCTCGCATTTTGCAGTAGGCTAGAACCAAGAACTAAGAACTAAAATAGAGCAGCGTTATGAAGGGGCGACTATTTCGGGAAAACGTGCTTTACCTCGTTTACCAAGCATAGGTCAGCCCTACTAAGAATTGGAAGCCTCTGGTTGGGTAATTCAAATACCTTTCGTTGCGGCGAGATAAGATATTTTGGAAATTGGCAAACGCAGAAAGCTTTTTGAGCAACAAATAATCTACTCCTACACCCATATCCACTACATCGTTGAGTTTTTGGGAAGTGTTTGTAGCTAAACTCAATGCTTCTATACCTCCTAACCAGTAGAGGGTCATCTTTAAAAATATTTTATCATACAAGTTATACGTTCCTAAGAGATCCACTTTGTATTTAGGTCTATGCCAAGGCTTTTCTAACTCACCTGTTTTGTAGGCAAAATAATCACCCTTCAGGTGGCCTGTGAAAGTTTCTGCTCGGTTAGCATAACTCAGTTCGCCAAATAAGTTGAATAATGTTGTATTTTTCGGATCATACACAATGTCAAAACGGCTTGCATCTCTTGGGCTATGGGTGAAGAAGTAAAGGTTTTTATAGTTAGCTAGCGAGAGTCCTGAATGAAAGGACAGTCGCTCTATGATATTTCCTTTAACACCTCCATAAAACGCCAAAGTCTGATTTGTATGGAGTAGAACCACCTGGGGTGCTAGCAAGGGATTTTCGTCTACCAAATCCTTGAAAGAAGTTCGCTCTATATCCCCTTTGATGCCTACATAAGGGACAAGGGCCTTGTTGCGTGTATATTTTGCTTCTAGGAAAGGATACATATTGAAAGTATCCACAACAGAGGATGTATCATTTTGATAGACTAGGTTAAATCCTACTTCAAGTTGAAAAACATCTATCGGTAAAAGGAACACTGGCTTGATACGCCATAGATTTCGATTGACGGAAACAGTATCTGTGTATTTTGTTAGGTAAAGATCAGCGATTAACTTGAGCGTCAAACTATCTTTCATTGTATAGGCTACCTGCCCATTAAAGCCTAGCTGGTTTTCCCTTGCTTGATAAAAGTCTTTCAAAAAATGGAAAGCTGTATTGAATCGATAATGAATAAGGGTGCTATCGCTATAGTTTTCTAAGGCTACATTTCCTCCGACATGGTTAAAAACTTGCTGAATCTTGTCTCGATTAGTGGTAAAAGGGGGCTCGTAACCATAAAAATGATATTTATCTCTATTGTATTGAATGGCTCCTGCTAGTATGAAAGGCTTTGTAAATAATTTGCCGTTTAAGTCGATAGCATTATGCCCCTCACCGGAGTTTTCGCTATCTACAGGTCCCCTTTGGAAGGAGCGGTGCTTTAGATGAATGCCGTACACATATTTTTGATTTCTTTTGTTGTTAAAAAAGCCTTCTAAGTAGGGCGAAACAAAGTTTCCATAGCCTACTTTTATATAGGTTCCGTAGAGTTTGGTAAGGATATCTTGTTTAGCTCGTAAGACGCTGATTTTACGTTGTAAAATTTCAGGCTCGGCATCTATCTCTTCCAACGTATATGTAAGGCCATTGGCTTCCTTTGCTTTGGGAGGAGGAGGCTTTTCAAATAGGCGAGGTACTTCGGGCAACAGATTTTTTCTTTCTTTTTCAATAATAAATTGTGCGTCCTTCATACTTCCTTCCTTGCTACTGTCTTGTCCTAGAACCGTGAAAGCATAAAGGCTAATTAATAAGAAAAAAAATAATCTCATTCGCTTTAATTTTTATTTCTCCAAGATTTTGAATTCACTTTCTTCTGTATCAGCGGGTGCTGTTTGACGCGTAGTTTGGTTTTCTAGCGCAGCAAGTTTTTGTTGGGCATTGGCTATAATACTTTCATCTGAAGCATTTTCAATGATTGAGTTGAGGGTAGCACTCGCCTGCAACACTTCTTCAAGTGCCATGTAGTTGTCGGCCATCAGTAAGAAAGCTTTATCTACCCACTCTTTGTACGCAGGGAACTGTTTGTGAAGATCAAAGAGTAACTCCAGTGATTGACGATATTTGTTTTGATCATAGAAAATAGAAGCTAATAAATATTGTGCTTCTACTGCATTTTTGTCTTTTGCCATATTAATGGTTTGTAGGAAATAGTCGATAGCTTGTTGTTTTTCCCCTTGATTCACAGCAGCTTTACCCAAAAAGAGCATGGCTTCATTCGTTGCATTAACTACAATATTGCCTTGTTCGAGGATCAGCGATGCATAGTGGGCTACTGAATCATAGTGATGAAGCGCCTCATGCGATTTCATCATTCCTGAATATGCATAATAACTTTCTCGCTTATTTTTTGCATGCGCTTGCAGGCGATGATAATACTTCAAAGCCTGCGAAAAGTTTTGTTGCTTGTATTCCAAGTGAGCTATCCTTCCTATAATCTTGTTATAAAAAGGACTTTTGTAGTCTTTAAGCGCTTTGTAATAGTTTTCTAATGCTTTCTTTTCATCTTCTAATCGATAGTAGGCCTCAGCCACTAGAAAACGGGCTTCTTCATACAAAGCACTATGGGGGTAATTCGTTGAAAACTCATCAAGATATTCAAGCGCTTGCTCATAATGCTGCTCGTAAAATAGGGCTTTTGCTGCCTCAAACTCTACCTTTTCCAGCGACTGGTCCGTTAGGTTCGCTGCTTTATAGCTTGCCAGATACTTATTAAATCGTTCTGGCTTTCCTTCTAGTGTGGTAATTTTCTGTAATTCCCAAAGTGCACTTTCTGCATGAGGGTGGGTGGGGTAATCATGTAAGAGCGTTTCACAGTCTTTGTAAGCTTGATTGTATTTTTTCAAGTTAACATAAGCAATCGCTCTGTTTAATAGGGCATCAGGCAGCAAACTACTATGCGGTTTCTTTTGCATGAAGCTTGTAAAGCTTTCGATAGCTTCTTGATGATTGCCCTGTTCAAATGTTAACTGTGCACTTTTAAATAATGCTTGCTCATAATACATTGTATGCGTGTAATTTTGGGAGATAATAGCGAAGTTTGCTTGGGCTAAAGCAAACTCTCCTAAAATACCGTGAATCAGCCCTTTTTGATAGTAAACATGGGCAATCGCGGGATTATTTTGTTGAATGGCCTGCTCGTAAAGTCGAATAGCTTGTTGATAGTCTTTGGTAGCATAATGGCAATCAGCTAATCGGATGAATGCGTCTTTGAAGAAGGGGGAATGGCTTGTGTCTTTAGCTTGGGAAGTGTATTGTGCAAATGCTCGTAAAGCATCTGCATAGTCACTTGTATTAAAGTAAGCATAACCAAGGCCGTAAAGCGCTTGGTGGTAAAATGACGTGTTCTGGAAAGCCTTTGTTTCTACCACATTTTCATAGGCAGCGATAGCGCGTTCATAATTTTGCAAGGCTGAAAAACTTTCTCCAAGCCATAGTTGTGTTTGCGTGGCTAATTCTTTATCAAAAGGATGGGCTAAAGACTTTTTAAATAAGTCAATAGCTTGTTCATACTGCACATCATTGAAATATTCGTTGCCCTGATAAAACGTAACTTTTTGGTAAACTTTCACTATGTCCTGGTGTTTGTAGGGTAGTGCTTCAATATGGGCAATAGCGAGATTATAATCGTTTGTATTGAGATAAGCCTCACTCAATAAGGTGTTTGCTTCTACCCTATGCTTGCTATTGGGGTAAGCTACTTTAAATTTTTTAAATGTCTCGATAGCAGTAGCAAAGTTACCAAGTTCATAATGGAGTTTAGCATATTGAAAAGTAGCTTCTTCTTGTACCTTCGGTAGAAAGTCTGTTTGATGCGCTTTTTCAAAGGCACCTATAGCCCATGTTTTTTTATCTGCTTGGAGATATAGCTTGCCTAGGTAGTAGCTTGATAACTGGCCGAGCGAATCTTCTTGCAAGGCTAACGTTTTAAAGTAAGTAAGGGCCTTATCAATTTTTTTAATCTTGTATAAAGAATAAGCTACTCTATACAAGATAGGACTTGCTATAGGAGCATTTTCATGTGCCATGTAGACTTCATAGTTTTGAACAGCCGCCTCAAAATTTCCTAGAAAAAAATGTGCTTCAGCGGTAAGTAACTTAATTTCATTTTGATTTTTAAGCGTAATTTCGGGTTTATCAACTTCATGGATATAATCTAATAACACGCGGAAACGTTTTTGTTTATAGTATACTTGTAGTATCATATAAGGCACCACTGGCTTATATGTATCATTTTCACCTGCTTTTTTGAAATCAGCCAAGGCTACTTCATAATCACCATTTCTTAAGGCAATATAGCCTGCATAGTAATTGGCTGCGTACGTATAGGGATTTTCATCGGCTTTGATAGGATTGAAATGACGAAGTGCTTGGTCAAAGTCCTTGTTATTTAGATAAGCATATGCTAGCTGATAGGCTAACGCATGCTTAGTAGCCTGATCTAATTGGCTTTCGTCTACTTTTTGGTAATAAGCAATGCTCTTTTCAAAATCCTGATTAGAAAAATAGAGATTACCTAGTTCGTAATAGGCAAGTACAGCCTTAGGATGGGTAGGGTGTGCCTCAATAAACTGATGAAAAAGTGCTTCTCCATCAGGGCGGAACAGTTTGATAGCACAGTAGGCAATATAGTATTGAGCATCAATAGCCTTTAAGTTGTCTTCATTAAATTTTAAATAGTCCTCAAAATAATGTTGGGCAGCACTATACTTTTCTTTTTGAAAGAGTTCTATTCCCTTTGTGAATAATTGTGCTGATTTATTTTTTGAAAGTAGTCCTTGGGCATTGCTTGGAATCAGCAAAGCGATTTGTAACATCAATGCAAGTAATATTCTCATTTTAAATAAACTTTATCTGTCATCCTTGGTTCATCTTGTGCAAGGCCTGGTCCGTTTTTTAATAAGTTCGGGTGATTTAGTTTTTAGTAATTCATAATTTATTTATACAAACTTTGGAAAGGTTTTAATTCAAAAGTAGGTAAAATAGCAAGCAAATGATCGAAAATATTGGACTGTATTTCTTCATAAATCCCCCAGTTAGTGACATTTGTAAATACATAAATCTCTAGGGGCAACCCTATCTCTGAGGGCTGCAACTGTCTTACTAAAAAAGTAAAATCTTTATGAATATAGGGGTGGACTTTTAAATAAGCTTTTACATATCGTCTGTATAATCCTACGTTGGTTAAGCTTTTCTTACCTTCCTTCGTGCCAGGAGAAAAATTCGATGTTGTTGCTTCACTAATGTACGCTGATAAAAGGTCAAGCGTTGACAACTTATTGAGTAATTGCGCATCACAAAACTTTATCGTATCAATATCAATGTAAATAGCTCTTTTAATACGCCTACCCCCTGCTTCTTGCATCCCCCTCCAGTTGATTACCCCACTCTCCATTAACTTATAGGTAGGTAAAGTCACTATGGTTTTGTTAAAGTTTCGTATCTTAACTGTATTCAACGAAATATCTAACACATCTCCGTCTACATTATAAGCTTTTAGCTCTATCCAGTCCCCTATACGCACGATATCATAAGCAGATAACTGTATGCTAGAGACAAATCCCATAATAGAGTCTTTGAAGATCAATAACAAAACGGCACTTAAGGCACCCAGTCCTGTAAGTATAGTAGTAGGAGAACTCTCTATGATAGTGGCAACAATAAAAATAGAAGCTACTACCCAAACTATTATTTTTAGAACATCGATGTAGCTTTTGATAGGCCTTTGTTTGGCTATAGAATAGGATAGGGTGTATAGGTTGTTAATCACATTGAGTATTGATGAAACGAATAAAACAATGAGTACTATTATAGTGACTAGTAAAGACTTCTGTATAAACTCTTTTAGTAGTGCTGTAAAAGGTAGCTCACTTGATTGAATAATAGGTGTTAGCCAGTAGAGGAGTGTGGCTGTAAAGAGCCAATATAGTTTTGTAAGGACATTATACTTTAAGAGTAAGTTTGTCCAATGTATTTTTTTTTGTTGGCTTTTTAGCTTTAATAGCTTAATGAGGTAGTGTTTTAATAGAAGGTGAACCACGTAGACTACCCCCACAATCGCTACTAATAAAAGAAGAAGGGCTATTAGGTTAGAAATTACTTCGCCAACTCCTATATTACGAATGAAGTTCCTAACGTAAGGTAAAACTTCTAAGCTTTCCCACATATCAATTTTTAGCTTCTCAATAAAAATAGAATTTATTTTATTACGCTTTTTTAGCTACTACAAAAGTACTTAAATACTATAAAAGATGCTTATAGTTTCGAGTTCTGGGTTCTGGGTTCCGGGTTCCGAGTTCTGGGTTCCGAGTTCCGAGTTCCGAGTTCTGGGTTCCGAGTTCTGGGTTCCGGGTTCCGGGTTCCGAGTTCTGGGTTCCGAGTTCTGGGTTCCGGGTTCCGAGTTCTGGGTTCCGGGTTCCGAGTTCTGGGTTTCGAGTTCTGGGTTCCGAGTTCCGAGTTCTGGGTTCCGGGTTTCGATAGGGGACTGTAGAAAACACGCCTTTCCCTGTCAGTTGTAGCAGGCTT
>JAKSDE010000340.1 GCA_022360235.1 Cytophagales bacterium | reverse complement strand
GGCCCTGGGCTATGTTTTTGAATCGCTCTTAGGGATGAAGCGTAATACAGGCATTGCTATTGGTGGACTCACTGTCGTGGCTTATTCTGCTTTGGGAGGCATCAAGTCCGTGGTTATCACCGATGTGATTCAGTTTGGGGTACTTATTGTCATGATTCCCTTGATTGCCAATGTGGCCACGAATAACGAAGGAGGGATGAGTGCCTTATTTCATAAAGTTCCAGCAGAAAAATGGGTAGTCTTCAAGCACGAAAAGCTTAAGGAATACATATTTATATTTATACTTTCTATTATTCCTAATACTTCTTTAAGCCCTCCTTTCATGCAACGTATGCTAATGGCCCGCAATAAGCAGCAAATTGCCAACATGTTTTATAGCGGTATTGCCTTCCAGACTCCATTCCGTTTAATGATCCTGCTCATTGGCTTGGCGGCGGTGGTCTCTTATCCAAAGATTAGTGCTAGCGAGGCTTTGCCTCATATTGTGCATAAACTTTTACCCATAGGTATCAAAGGATTAGCAGTGGTAGGGTTACTGGCTGTCATCATGTCTACGGCCGATTCGTTTCTGAATAGTGCCGGACTCTTAGTGACCCATGATGTCATCAAGCCTACGTGTGATAGAAGAAAAATAGCCGTCAATGAAGTGACGCTGACAAAGTATGTAACGTTCTTTGTAGGGATTATAGCGCTTTTTCTCGCTTCAGTATCAGATAATATTATTAAGTTAGTAATTTCTGGATCGAGCCTCATTGCATCATTTATAACTATTCCTCTCTTAGCAGGCATCTTAGGCCTAAAGACAGATGCCAAGTCTTTCTTTACATCTCTGTTTGTTGCACTGGGTGCTGTCATCGTCGCTAAGTTGTATCTTCCATCATCATCACAATACCTACTTCCTGCCATCGGCATTGTCGTCAATGGGGTTGCTTTCTTTGGGGCCCACTTCAGTCAAAACGATGGCTTTAAGGTGGTCAAGTGGGAGGAAGGGGAGCAGGAGTCCTCCAAAGTTGACTGGGTAGCCCTAAGGAAGCGTATGGCTAAGGCTATCCAACCCAACAATCTAATTCAACGAGCTAGACAAAAAATAACGCAGTATGGGGCGAGTCCTGCTCTATTTGCTGTGTTTTGTTCCCTTAACTACGTCGTTCCTTTGTTTATGTGGACCCATGAAAATCCACCCCATTACGCCACGTTGTTTGTTATTCGGTTAACAGGTGGGTTCTTGTGTATAGGCTTACTTACGAAAGACTATTGGCCAGCCCGGCTCAAGGCTTACTTTCCGGTCTATTGGTATTTCACTCTGTTCTATTGTCTACCAGTGACTACCACGCTTATGTTTATCGCCATGGGGGGAGCTCCTGAGTGGTTTATCAACATAGGGTTTGCCATCACACTCCTTATTTTACTGGTAGACTGGCTCAGCTTTATCCTGCTATCGATAGTAGGCGTGGGAGTAGGGATTTTGCTTCATCACTTGCTTGTAGCGCAAGGAGTATTAACAGCGGTCAGTATTACAGGTTTCTCAACGATATATATGCTTATCTATACTTGTGTATTTGCTACACTTATCGGGCTACTATTTGCGCGTAGAAAGGAAGAAGCCATAGAAGAAGAAAAGCGCACCAACCAACTCTATGCCGCCAACATTGCCCATGACCTGGATAATACGATAGGGTGTGTAAAATTGTTTTCTAGTGGCCTAGAAATAATGCTAAAAACTGCCCCTATCAAGGAGAATCGAGAGGAAGAAAGCTATACGGTTCCCAAAACGGTGTATGAATTTATCGAGGATTGACCTAAACAATTGAGTCAAGAAAGTGATAGAGGGTAT
>JAKSDE010000348.1 GCA_022360235.1 Cytophagales bacterium | reverse complement strand
GGCCCTGGGCTATGTTTTTGAATCGCTCTTAGGGATGAAGCGTAATACAGGCATTGCTATTGGTGGACTCACTGTCGTGGCTTATTCTGCTTTGGGAGGCATCAAGTCCGTGGTTATCACCGATGTGATTCAGTTTGGGGTGCTTATTGTCATGATTCCCTTGATCGCCAATGTGGCCACGAATAATGAAGGAGGGGTAAGTGCCTTGTTGCATAAAGTTCCAGCAGAAAAATGGATAGTCTTCAAGCATGAAAAGTTTACGGAATACCTAGCAATATTCTTCATAGGGAGTATTTTCCCTGCTGTCTCTTCAAGTCCTCCTTTCATGCAACGCATGTTAATGGCCCGCAATAAGCAGCAAATTGCCAATATGTTTTATATGGGTGTGGCCTTCGAGCCTCCATTCCGTTTAGTGGTCATGCTCATTGGCTTGGCTGCGGTAGTCTCTTATCCAAAGATTAGTGCTAACGAGGCTTTGCCTCATATTGTGCATAAACTTTTACCTATGGGTATCAAAGGATTAGCTGTGGTAGGGTTACTGGCTGTCATCATGTCTACGGCTGATTCGTTTCTGAATAGTGCAGGTCTCTTGGTGACCCATGATGTCATCAAGCCTATGTGTGATAAAAGAAAAATAGCTGTCAATGAGGTGACGATGACGAAGTATATAACGTTCTTCATAGGGATTATAGCGCTTTTTTTCGCTGCAATATCAGAGAATATTATTAAGCTAATATTTTATGGACTGGGCCTCATTGTATCATTTATAACTATTCCCCTCTTAGCAGGCATCTTAGGCCTGAAGACAGATGCCAAGTCTTTTTTTATAGCCCTGTTTGTTGCACTGGGTGCTGTCATCGTCGCTAGTTTATATTTCCCATCATTACAATATCTAGTCTCTCCCATCGGCATTGTCGTCAATGGGATTGCTTTCTTTGGAGCCCACTTCATTCAAAACGATGGCTTTAAGGTGGTCAAGTGGGAAGAAGAGGAGCAGGAGCCCTCCAAAGTTGACTGGGTAGCCCTAAGGAGGCGTATGGCTAAGGCTATCCACCCCAACAATCTAATTCAACGAGCTAGACAAAAAATAACGCAGTATGGGGTGAATCCTGTTCTATTTGCCGTGTTTTGTTCCCTTAACTACGTCGTTCCTTTGTTTATGTGGACCCATGAAAATCCACCCCATTATGCCACGCTGTTTGTTATTCGGTTAATAGGTGGGGGCTTATGTGTAGGCTTACTTACGAAAGACTATTGGCCAGCCCGACTCAAGGCTTACTTTCCAGTCTATTGGTATTTCACCCTGTTCTATTGTCTACCAGTGACTACGACGCTTATGTTTATCGCTATGGGGGGAACTACTGAGTGGTTTATCAACATAGGGTTTGCCATCACCCTCCTTATCTTACTGGTAGATTGGCTCAGCTTTATCCTGCTATCGGTGGTAGGCGTGGGGGTAGGAATTTTGCTTCATTATTTGCTTGTAACGCAAGGAGTATTAACAGCGGTCAGTATTACAGGTTTCTCAACGATATACCTACTCATCTACACTTGTGTATTTGCTACGCTCATCGGGCTACTATTTGCGCGTAGAAAGGAAGAAGCCATAGAAGAAGAAAAGCGCACCAACCAACTCTACGCCGCCAACATTGCCCATGACCTAGATAATACGATAGGGTGTGTACGATTGTTTTCTAGTGGACTAGACTCAATGCTAAAAACTGCCCCTATCAAAGTGCAGGTGAATAAAAAAGGGGAAAAAAACTTTATTCTTCCTCAAACTGTGTATGAATTTATAGAGGATTTACCCAGACAATTGAGTCAAGAAAGTGCTAGGGGGTATGAAGTGATTAAGGTGATGCTGGAAGCCGTCAAGCGGGGGGGCATGATAGATCCTAGGCAATTAGAGGAAACTTCATTGCAAGGGTGTGTAGTCAATGCGATCCTGCGCTATCATATGGAGGATGAGCAAAGGAAAAACATCACTTTTAAAAAAGGGCAGGACTTTACGGTGTTGGTAGAAAAGAAGGCACTTTGGCATGTGTTTTACAACCTGTTGAAGAATGCGCATCGTTATGCGGGGAGTGATTGCCAGTTAACGCTCTGGATAGACGGTAAAAATCGTCGTTTCCATCTCAAAGATGATGGAGAGGGAATTCCTCGCAATAAGTTGTCCAAGATATTTGAGCCGTTTTACACGGGTAGTAGGGTAGGGAGTGGCATAGGGTTAGGAATGTGTAAAAAGATCATGGAGGGTTTAGGCGGTCGCATCTACTGTCGTTCAAAACAAGGAGAGGGTTCTTACGCCGAG
>JAKSDE010000346.1 GCA_022360235.1 Cytophagales bacterium | reverse complement strand
TTGTAAAATTTAAAAAGGAAGAATTATCTCAAAATTCCTTGCACCTCACAGTTCCCTCAAACTACTCCTCGCCTCCTTATGCACCCTATCCTTGCGGTCGGCGTATTTCTTTACCTTTTTCAGGTATTCTTTGGCTAATTTTTTATCGCCCCTTTCTTCTGCTATTTCCGCCAGCGCCAGTAGTGAATAATGATAATACCCTGTTTCCATAGCCCCGATATCTTCGGCAAAGGTCACGGCGCGGCCATAATAATATTCGGCTCGTTCTATGTCTTTACGGGAATCATAAATTTGACCTAGGAAGAAAGCGGCATAACGCCCGCAGGTGCCTTCATATCCTAAGGCACCACTATCTATTTTGGCCAGGATGTCCATGGCGACAGGCTCGGTTGAATTAAATTTACCGGAACTGTAAAGCAGCCGGGCATAGTACCGGTGGAAGTAAGGATTATTGGGATACGTTTGGTGTAAATACTCCCCGATCTGCAATGCTCTTCTTTTATCATTCTCATAGTTATTCAAAATCCTCATAAGAAAAACCATGGCTTCTGTGCGCGTATAAAAGGCATTATAAGAAACTTCTTTCAATTGCTTAATTCCCAAGTCTTTGTCACCTTTTGGAAAAAACATCATGATCGGCCTCAATAATGGATAATTCTCGGGCACCCAAACAGAAAAATAATTGTATAGGGCATCGCCGAACAGGAGTTCGGGGCTTAATTCATGCTTGCCCTTACTATACTGCATGTATTTTAGCGCATTTTTACCTGCAACGGCTGACTTTCTCCAGTTTTTACGTTCAATACTGCTATGTAACCGGCCGATAAAACCATAAGCTGCGGCCAGGAAAAAAGCAGCCTCCACCTCATGCTTGGGCTTTTCGAATAACCCCTCTGAAATAGTGATCACGGTATCCATGTGGGCCAGGAATTTCGTATCATGCGATGTGTCGTTCAAGTTAGGCATGATCTTCCACCATTCGCTTAGCCCCATCAGGAAATAAGGTAAGGGATGCCAAGCGTATTTTTGCTTGAGCCATCGAAACTGCTGTTCGGCCTTTTCAAACTTAAAATTGTAAAGGTCGTTCATGGCTTGGTTGATCTCGATCTGGAGTTGCATGTCAGCGATCAAGATGATCTGCTCCTCCCCGGGGTTGCCGCCACCGTTCCCTTGAGCCAATCCGAAACTCGCTATCCAAGACAATATGATTATAGCTATCGTTTTCAAACTATTTATTGATCCTTTATCACAAAGTTATCTTATTTTCAGTGATAGTTACTGCCTGGTCTTCGATAGACAAACATGATTTTGTAACTAAATACCTTCATCACAGGTGTATAACGTTGATTGTGCGGAAGGGTTAAACCTAGTGTTGAGTGTAATTGTAGGGTTAGCTATTTTTTCCCATCCCGTTCTTCAAGTCAGCAGTTGGCAATGCGCCATGGGCAACCCTATATTTTTTGCCTACTGCCTTTTGCCTATTGCCCACCGATCAATAGCTCATCCTGTACCCGGTATGTCATTTGAGGCTGTGTGACAAACCACCGGGGACCATAGTGAAGAACAGGCTTTTCGCCCCGGAACGTGGCAATTTTATTTTTGCATTCACTAAATTGCCACACATGACAAAAGAAAAGGAAAGCTCATCGATTTATGACATTAACAAATGGCTATACTTTCTTTTATTATG
>JAKSDE010000290.1 GCA_022360235.1 Cytophagales bacterium | reverse complement strand
GCAATGGCCCATGATGTATAAACAAATCCAATTAAGCCACCCACCTGGAATAATCCTAGTTGGCTCAACGCTTCAATAACTCCAAAAAATGAATAAATCAACATTCCGATCCCGAATATAAAGCATAGCAAAATGAGGATTTCAAAGAAGTTATAGCCGTATTTGCGGAAAAGAAGCTTGATCCAAAAAGCGAAAAAAATGGCCATCAAAATATTAGCATATCCATAATTTGCTTGAATCCACTGAAATATCGCTAAGGTCACTGAGTCTATCGAGTTTTCGGTATATCGAACGTAGGCATCTTCGAAATGCAGCAGTTGTTGGAGAATTGTGTAGATAAATGAACAGAATATGACAAAAATTATGGGTTTTACCAGCCTGTTCCTGTCTTCGTGAATAAAGGTTTTAACGTTTTGCCCGGGCCTTATTAGTAATTCTTTTATTGTGAAAAGGATTCCTTTCTTAAAGCTTAATACACTCCCGATTTCTTGTATAATGTACTTCATGTCTATTCGTGGGAGTTCGGTAGGTTGCCCGCAATTTGGGCAATATTTTCCACGTATCTTTTGATCGCAATTAGGGCAATTCATCTAAGTTTTATCCTTGTTCCTTATTTGAGTGTAAAGAAATAACAATTAAGATAATGCCGATAAGAGATGAAGTCAAGCTTTCAACTAAATGATCCAATGAATTGAAATTCCTATGGTTACTGAGCTTGTTCCAATCAAGGTGCTTCTTGTGGCTTTATTGATGGTCATAGGATTTGCAGCTAATCTTTAAATATGAACAATTGCGATCCTGGTCTTAGGTTAAGCGCAGCGGTCCTACGACTAGGGTTTGGATTTATGCTTTGTATGCATGGGTTAGTTTCTCGTGCATTTTGCCGAGTCTAAGACTCTCGTTTCCATCTTTAAAGCACAAGTCGCAGACTTGCGCTAGGGAAAGCTAGGGTTCTACTGGGTAGGGCATGATGTTTATGTACCTGTGATTTTCTTTAGGTACAATGCGGTTCCTAGGCGGTACAAAATGATTTTTAGGTGGTACAATGCGGTTCCTAGGCGGTACAAAATGATTTTTAGGTGGTGCAATGCGGTTCCTAGGCGGTACAGAATGATTTTTAGGCGGTACAATGCGATTCCTAAGTGGTACAGAATGATTTTTTAGTGGTACAATG
>JAKSDE010000345.1 GCA_022360235.1 Cytophagales bacterium | reverse complement strand
GGAAGCTAAAAGGTTTCGGCTGGAAGAGCTGGAGTAGAGCGTGGCAGTACCCAATACAGGGTTTGTATTCAGACTACAAAATAAGGTACTCCCAAGCGTTGAAAGTCAGCCCAAGTCGATAGTTCCCCTAAACTTAGGTAAGAAGTTAGCAGGAAAGCGCGTTGTGGGAAAACCCCCAGCTGCGTTAGATGAGGAGGTTGATGGAAACGGAGTAAAGGAAAGGTAAACAATCTTCCCCTAACCACCGCGCCATTACTCTACCCTACTTGTGAGGGGCTTGAGGTGCGATTCCCCTGGTCTACTCGACAATTCCCCTTGCCTACTCGGCGAAAGGGCCCCAGGAAGCCTCCTACGGGAGACTTCCGTAGGCCCTGACCTACCCGACAAGATTCTATAGCTCCTTACATAACCTATAATCAAATGAGCTTCATACAGCAATTCATTGAAAACGTGGTAAAAAGGATACTTTTTAAAAAAGTAAACAATTTTAATACAGTAGACTGGGAAAGCGGATTTTATGTAACACTCCCCTTTTTTGAGCCTTGAAACTTCCTCTCCTCGTCTAAAAGGCGGTTATTTTTTCTTTGCTTGCTGCCAATAGGTATATGCCTCGTAAGTACCCGGATACACTTTAATCTGCTTATCTTCAATATACCAAATTTTATTAGCCACTTTCGTGATGAAATAGCGATCGTGAGCAACAAGAATAAAAGTGCCCTCATACTGCTGAAGCGCTTGTGCTAAGCTATTGATAGCGTATATATCCAGATGGTTCGTAGGCTCATCCAGTAATAAGAAATTGGCTTCAGTGATTAAGGCCTTTGCCAATGCTACCCTTGACTTTTCTCCACCAGAAAGCACTTTAATCTTTTTAAACACATCATCTTTTGTAAAAAGAAATATACCCAGCATATTTCTCAACTCGATCTCGGTCTTCTGCGTCCCTCCTTGTCTCAGTTCCTCTAATATTTCATTATTCCAGTGGAGCGCTTCTAACTGGTGTTGCGCATAAAAAGCCATGTTTACATTGTGGCCTAGCTTTCTTTCTCCTTGATCAGTTTTTTCCTGACCTGCAATAATTCTCAGTAACGTAGACTTCCCCCTCCCATTCGCACCGATCAAGGCAATCTTATCTCCCCTTTCTATGGTAGCATTAGCATCTTTTAAAAGCTCAAGCGTACCAAACGCTTTATCAACATGCGCAAGTTCTGCTACCGATCTGCCCGACTTTTGCTTTAGACTAAAATTGAACTTTACCGTAGCCATATCCGATGGTACTTCCTCTATCTTTTCCATCCTTTCAAGTGCCTTGATGCGCGACTGTACCTGCCTTGCCTTCGTGGCTTTAGCACGAAAACGTTCAACAAAGCGCTCGATATGCTTTATTTTCTTCTGCTGATTCGCATATGCATTTTGTTGGACTTCTGCTCTCAGTACCTTCTCTTTCTCATAAAAAGTATAATCCCCTGCATACACATGGAGTTTTCTTCCTTCTACTTCTACGATCTTTTGGGTGGTACTGTCTAAGAAGTTGCGATCGTGAGAGACCACAATGATGGCACTCCCATAATTTTGAAGATAATTTTCTATCCACTGAATAGCAGGCAAATCCAAGTGATTGGTAGGCTCATCAAGCATCAATAAAGAAGGTTGCTTCAATAATAGTTTGGCAAGCATCACACGCATTCTCCATCCGCCAGAAAATTCACCCATAGGGCGTTCCCAATCTTTTGCAGTGAACCCTATTCCTTCTAATACTTCCTCTGCCTTTGCTTGCACTGCATAGCCACCCAGTCGCTCAAATTCTTCTTGTAACCTAGCCAACTTATCTACTAAATCATCTGTATAATTAGTTTCCATTTGATGCAGTACTGCATCAATTTTTTGCTGAATTTTTACTTCCTCATCAAAAGCTTGCATCGCCACACTTCTTATATTCTCTTCGGTACGATAGGAAAGAAGATCTTGCGTAAGGAAACCTATCGAGCAATCTTTGCTTTTGGTAATATTTCCCTTACTTGGCGCGAGTATACCAGCGATGAGCTTGAGAAGTGTAGACTTTCCTGTACCGTTTAAGCCAACTAATCCAATTTTATCTTTAGGATTAATGTATAGAGAAACCTGCTCATAGAGCATTCTTCCACCCACTTGGTAGGTGAGATTATGAATAGCAACCATAACGTAGTAGTATCATTAGAAAAGTAGGTAAACCAAAACTAAAAATAAGC
>JAKSDE010000344.1 GCA_022360235.1 Cytophagales bacterium | reverse complement strand
CCATAAGCATAAGAACGGGTACGGATGATTTCTCGGAGCTCTTGTTGGAGGGAGGGATCTTCGTGGATAAAAGCCTCCTGATAAGGGATTTTATAAAAGATACAGCGAAAGTTGTATTAATTACGCGTCCCCGCCGCTGGGGCAAGAGCTTGAACCTGAACATGCTGGAGCACTTTTTGGCCATCGAAGTGGATGCATGGGGTAATCCCTTGTCCCCAGAGCAGTGCTTGCATGGCAAGCTCTTTGCTGGAGGGGAGGTAGATCTTATCACGGGGGAAAGAAGGCGGCTCAAACCCCTCAAAATTGCTTCCTATACACAGCTCATGGAGGGCTATCAAGGACGGTTTCCCGTCATTAGCCTGGGGTTCAAAGATGTGAAAGGAAGCTCTTATGAGGAGATAGAAGCAGGAGCTAAAGCGCAAATCACTAATCTTTACACAAAGCATAGGTACTTAAAACAGTACATCCAGCCCCAAGAGAGTCTGCTAGAAGATACGCAGAAAGAAAAATTACAACATTATTTTAAGGGTACGCTCAGCCAAGAAGACTTAAAAGACAGCTTGCGCTTCCTGAGCGAGCTTCTCCACCAGCACTTTGGCAGACCTGCCTATGTTTTGATAGATGAGTACGATACCCCGATCCATAGTGCTTACCTGAAGTTGGGTAAGCAGGATCCTGAGCAGCTCGAACAAGTGCTGGAGTTTTTTAGAACCCTGTTGGGCGCTGTGTTGAAGACCAATCCTCACCTCAAACGAGGATTGCTCACCGGTACTTTACGCATCGCCAAGGCCAATCTCTTCTCAGACCTGAACAACGTAAGCGAGTACACGCTGCTGGATGAACCTTTTTCTACCTACTATGGTTTCACCGAAGAGGAGGTTGTCACCCTCCTGCGACAAGTGCCTACCAAGACGTGCTTAAAGGAGATCCGCCACTGGTACAACGGCTACACTTTCGGAGGGCAAGATGTACGAATGTACAACCCCTGGTCGATCATGCGCTGCCTGGCCAACAAAGGTAAGTTAGACCACTACTGGATTGACAGTGGGGGCATGAGCCTCCTGGATGAAGCCCTGCTCT
>JAKSDE010000342.1 GCA_022360235.1 Cytophagales bacterium | reverse complement strand
TATGAATTGGCAGAGAAGAATCGGCTAGATGAATTGGCTATTCGTGTTAAACTCCAAGAAGAGGCCACGCAGAAAGGTAGGAAAGAAGGTAGAGAGCTACGTAACATTGAAATAGCCCAAACTATGCTAGCTGATGGAGAATCAGTAGACAAGATTCAAAAATGGACGGGCTTGAGCTTGGAACAAATTAATGCCCTCAAATAGTAAGTAAATCGATCTGTGTGGAGCTTTGAACAAAACTTTCCTTTTTCTAGTTCTGAGTTAGTACCCCAATCCCTGATACCTTAACCTGGCCGCTACAGCTTTAGGCAACAATACCATCGTAGTCCTATATAAAGGGAAAAAAGCGTAGAGCTACACTACTTTTTAGCCCTTCCTCTTCTTGTAGGCGCGTTTTTAACCATTTCCATGCATTCTTGCAACGTAAGTTGACGAGGATCCTTGTCTTTGGGTATGCGTACATTTTTCTTATCTACTTTGATATAGGGGCCCCATCTTCCGTTTAAAATCTGTACATCAGGATTTTCGTTGAAAACTTTGATCAATTTTTCAGCATCTGCTTTACGTTTGGCTTGAATAAGTTTAATCGCTCTTTCTTGATTGATAGTGAACGGATCATCTTCTTTTCCTAGGGCATAAAACTTATTATCATGTCGTACATAAGGGCCGTACCTGCCGATATCTGCTATCATAGGGCTTGCTTCAAAACTTCCTACTTCTCTGGGCAGCTTAAGAAGCCCTAAGGCTTCCTCTAACGTAATGTTTTCAATGAGTTGCCCTTTTCTGAGGCTAGCAAATTTTGGTTTTTCCTCTCCTTCACTTTCTCCGATTTGGACAAGGGGACCATATTTGCCGAGACGCGCTATAACGGGTTTACCTGTTTTAGGATCGTGGCCTAGTAGTCGGCCTGTCTTAATAGCAGACCGCTCCATATTTTCGGTTTTCTCTACCTTTGGATGGAAGTCGCTATAAAACTCTGCGATCATGGTATCCCACGTCTTGCCTCCTTGCGCAATATTGTCAAGCTTTTCTTCGATGGTAGCAGTAAAGCCGTAGTCTGTAACATTGGGGAAATGGGTCACTAAAAAGTCATTCACAACCATCGCTATATCGGTAGGGAACAATTTATTTTTTTCAGCTCCTGTGATTTCAGTAAGTTTTTCTTGGTTAATTTGCTTGTCCTGCAACGTAAGCACTATATAGTTACGCTCTTTTCCTTCTCTTGATTCTTTGTTGATATACCCCCTTTTTTGAATCGTTGAGATAATAGGTGCATACGTAGAGGGCCGCCCAATGCCCCGTTCTTCTAATTGCTTCACCAAGCTTGCTTCTGTGTACCTGGCAGGTGGTCTGCTAAAGCTCTCCCTTGCTTTCATATGATGGAGTGTTAATGCTTGTCCTATCGTTAAAGGCGGAAGCATCGTAGTTTTTTCCAGCTCATCACCTTCTTCGTCTCGTGCTTCTACATACACCTTTAGGAATCCCTCAAACTTAACTACTTCACCTTTGGCAATGAGGGTTTGCGGTACCGTAGAAATGGCTATCGTAGCTGTGGTCTTTTCTAGTTGTGCATCGGCCATTTGAGAGGCCATTGCTCTTTTCCATATGAGTTCATAGAGCCGCTGTTCTCCTTCTTCTTTACTCACTGCTTTTTGAGAGAAGTTAGTAGGTCTTATTGCTTCATGGGCTTCCTGTGCAGAGGCCGATTTAGTTTTATACACTCTTTTGTGAAAATAATCACTTCCATGGGTAGCATGAATCTCTTTACGCGCGCTTTCAATCGCTTCTTCCGACAGGTTAACAGAATCAGTCCTCATATAAGAGATTTTACCTGCTTCATAGAGGTGTTGTGCTAAGAGCATCGTTCGTGTTACTGAGTAGCCTAGCTTTCTACTCGCCTCTTGCTGCAACGTTGAAGTCGTAAAAGGAGGGGCTGGCGACTTTTTAGCTGCTTTTTTTTCTAGGTTCTTAATATGAAACAACGCATCTATACATTGCGTAAGAAACTGATGAGCCGCTTTCTCTGAACGAAACTTTTCAGAAAGTTCTGCTTTAAGCTGTTTATTATTTTCTAAATCAAACAGTGCAGTTACCTTAAAACTCGCTGTTGATTTAAAATCAGCGATAGCTCTTTCTCGTTCTACCGCTAATCTGACTGCTACTGATTGTACACGACCCGCAGATAAGCCTACTTTAATTTTTTTCCATAATATAGGAGAGAGTTCATACCCCACCAATCGATCTAGTACACGTCTGGCTTGCTGGGAGTCCACCAAGTCTAAATCAATTCCCCTTGGATTTTTAAGCGCGTTGAGGATAGCATTTTGGGTAATTTCCCTAAAGACTATCCTTCTTGTCTTAGCATCATTCAAGTCTAGGGCTTCTTTTAAATGCCACGAGATTGACTCTCCCTCTCTATCATCATCACTGGCTAGGTAAACAAACTCCGATTCCTTAACAAGCTTTTTTAATTGTTCTATAATTTGCTGCTTTTCTTTACTTATCTCATAGGTGGGCTTAAAACCATCTTCAACGTTAACCGCCTTTTTATTTTTAGGAAGATCTCTTACATGACCGTTACATGAGGCTACTTTGTAATGCCTACCTAAGTACCCTTCGATGGTTTTAGCTTTGGCAGGAGACTCAACAATAACAAGGTTTTTAGACATAGTTGGAAAGTTTTATCTCGCGAATATCTGTTCTTTTTTTTAAAAAAGTAAATCACCTTTAATAATTACAGATCTTTTCTTAATTTACGCGCCCGCTAACTTCAATTTTTCCTGTGGGTGAAAGAGGCTATTAAGGTATACTTTTATTTTTTAGAATAAGATTGACACGATATGCGTAAAGTATTATTTCTTGTGAGACACGCTGCAACGAAGCTTACCAGCGATAGTGGGAGGGATTTTGATAGGACGTTAAAAGAAGAGGGACATCAAGAGGCTATTAAATTAGGGCATTATTTAAAACAGCAGGGGCTTACCTTTCAGCAGATCGTGGCTAGCCCTGCGAAACGTACAAAAACTACGGTCCTGCTGATAGCAGAACAGTTGGGCTATGATATTCATAAGATTGTTTGGAATGAACAGCTTTATAACGCTTCTGTAGGTACAGTCATGGGTATAGTGAATCAACTTGATGAGCGTCTGGAACAAGTCATGATTGTGGGGCATAACCCTTCGATCACTTACACAAGTGAGTATTTAACAGAGAGAAAAATTCAACATGTACCTACCTGCGGATTTGTCCACATTAATTTTTGGCATCTAGCGTGGGCCAAAATTGCTAAAGGTATGGGTGAACTTGCCCTCTTTAAAAGCACCTTGTGAACTGTAAAAAGAACAAGGGGTACTAAGTACAAAACTAGTGAAACTTATATCGATAATCTTTGATTTTAGCAAAGTATTTCATGCTTTCTGAGATAGTAGCATAGCTTTGCATCAAGCGTTCTCTCTGTAGCATATCATTTTTATAGCTCGTATAGTCTACTAACTTAGGCGCTTCCTGGCGCTTTACCAATTCAACCATCAATACCCCATTTTCATCTTCAAGAGGCGCTGTTCTTTCACCTTCTTGGAGGGCAAAGGCTTTTCCAATAGCATTTTTCGCAAAGCCTACTTGCTTGAGTATATTGTCTTTAAATTTTACACCTTTGTCTTCTAGCACCTCAGCTTGCCCATACTGTGCTGCGATGCTTGCTAATGTTGAATCAGCAGTAACTTCCAACCGAGCAATAATTTTTGAGGCTTTCAGTTCATTTTTTACTTTCAAACTTATTTCATCGCGAATATGCGCTAGAGAAGCAGTACCTGCTTTTTGCTTATCAGTCATGATAGCCACCACATACGCTGTTTCTAATTCAAAGACAGGAGAGACCTTTCCTATAACAGCATTATTATAGAGCCAACGCACTATTTCTCTCGCATTATTAAGTATACCTACACGAAAGTCGTTCTTATCTACTTTCATGGCATCATAAACTCGTAGACCTTCTTTAGCAGCGTTCTCTTCAAATTGCGTTTTGTTAGCGACCATACTAGCAAAATAATCTGCTTTTCTAAATACCTTATCTCTTGTATCGTCGCTGGCTAATAACTGTTTTTCAAGGATAGCTACTTCATAGGTTGTGGGTTTCCCTGGTTTGACCGCAGTGACTTTATATATCTTGTAGACCCCTTCTTCTTCTACGGGACCTATAAGCAAGTTCTTTTGCAACTTTTTACGTGACTGCGCCAGGGCTTTAGGGAGTTGATCCCTAGTGAAGCTACCATAAGAGTGAGAAGGATCGCCATCAGTGTTGACTTTAGCAAAAATAGAATCATCTTTCGCTTGTTTAAATTCTTGTAATAAATCTCTAAGCGCTTCTTCAAATGTGAGTGTATCTTCTGAACTAGGAATGATAGGGAAAGAGACGTACTGCATACCCCTACGCTCTTCTACTTTGTACTCATTTCGATGTTTGTCTAAGTAACTATGGAGCATACTGTCTTTAACTTCAATTAGAGAATCGGGAAAGGTATAATAAGGAATGTAGAGGTACTTGATATGTAGAGAAGTAGTAGATAAGTTGTGCTTTTTCTGCGCTTCAAGATCAGTGACAAAATTGCTTTGCACAATGAGTTGATTAAATTTTGTCTTGCGTCGGGTAGCAACAAGGCTTTTTTCAAAGTTATGCCATAGCATTTGTTGCTCTAAAGGCATTTGTGAAAGATGCTGTAAGTACTTTAAAAGTTGGTTTTTATCAAATTCGCCTGTTTTAGGATCGGTAAAGGTAGCGATGAGGTCAGGGTGAATATGCTCTCCCTGCACCATGTCTATGAGTTCTTCTTCACTTACTTGAAGACCTAAGGCATTATATTCTTTTTGATAAATGGTTGCTTCGATTAACTGCTGCCATGCTTGCTCTCTTAAGCGTGCTTGCTCTGTCTCATTAGGAGGACGATCATGTTGTAATGAGAAATTATGTTTTAACTCGTCTATATGTTTTTGGTAATCCTGGATGCTAACTTTTTGCCCTGCTATTTCCCCCACATCTGTACGATTTCTTCCCAAGATCGTGCTCTTCAAACCTAAGATATCCCGTCCTAGTAAGAATAAGATAAGTCCACCAGCGACAAGGCCTACAGCAAGTCCTGATTTTTCTCTTATTTTTCTAATAATGGCCATATTGTAATGTGTTTGTATAGCTAAAGTTTATTAAAAATATGAATGTTACCCACCGCTTTCTTCCCAATAGATTTCAAAATTACCTGGTAAATCGTTAACGTCAAACACATCGCTACCCCTAGTTCCGAGTTCCGAGTTCT
>JAKSDE010000341.1 GCA_022360235.1 Cytophagales bacterium | reverse complement strand
CGCCTGGCGCCAATGAAGCATGAGCGATTAGTTGAGCATCTGTTGCACTCAATTAGCGCAATGCCAAAACACTGCCGTCGCACCCCACATCCGCAAAGCCAGCCAGTGGCAGCGTGCCTACCTACCAACCTACCTGCAGGCTGATGTCTGCAGGTCTGCTCCACTGGTTCACTTAGCCCTACATTCACCACATGACGTACGACCCTGCTACGGACATGGTGGAAGCTCGGCAGTTGACGTGGTGGGCCGGCAGCAAAACCACCCGCTTCAAGATCTCCGACATTGCTTACCCTGAAGACACCTATAAGCCTCTTTCCACTTTTGAGGTGGGTGCCTCAATTTTCCTTTGGTGCCTCAATTTTCCTTTGGTGCCTCCATTTTCCTTTGGTGCCTCCATTTCGCCGGCCTTTTGCAGCGTACCATGCCGCCCGTGAGGTGCTTTCTTGGGCTTTGTTGTCTGATGTTTGTTGGAGCTATTTGATATGTTTGAGATGAATAAAGTCGGACTCAACACCGGTGTTCGGCACATCGGTTAGTGCATGCAGTAGTCACACGATACTCGCGGCACGTTTGGTCGGCAGCCAAGCCTAAATTTGGCAGCCACTGTGTCAAGCATTTTTCCCGCGGTTATCGTGCTGCCGCGACTATCGGCGGCCACCATCTATTGCCTATTTTACATAGATCATGTTGCGGAGCGTGCTTTGAAGCATATTTCCAGCCAGACAGTGTGACCCGCACCTTGCCACGATCGTCATGTGATTGCTATACTACGTGCAGTCGAGCCTAGACAGTCGGCCACCTAGATGATCGACCGCGAACAACAGTCGACCTAGAGACTGCAAGGGCAGTTACTAGCATTCTGTTCCAACACGAGAATCGGCCTAGACATGGCTGCTGCACAAACGTGTGTAGATTGTTTAGGTTCGACCGTACACTGAAGAGTGAGCTACGATTCCCATAGGGTCGTTGTCTCGCATTTGTTCCAATGCCTAGCTAAGCAAATCGGGCGTCGCAAAAGTGCAGTGTGTAGTGAATGGCCAGGCTGTGGGTAGCCACCCAGCAAGGGTTGCCCATGCATGCACTATGTTCGCAGAAACCTATTCAAGGGGTCTTCTGGGCTGAAAGTAGCGACGCAGTATGGGATTGAGATTGGGATTCAGCGCGCCATCAATGCCCCGAGTCTGGGCACTACTCCCGACGAAAGGGAGTTGACTAATTGACGTTAGCATGGGATGCAATGGGGCACTGCTGCTTTCCCGGTGGAGTAGTGCTCAAGCAAAAACTGTTCAGCCAAGTCAATGGCTGAGTGGCAAGAGTTGCACGTACTCGACCAAGTTGTAGGAGCTGGGTGCCACAGGCAGCCACCAGAAATGGGTAGGCGCCAACCACACTATACAGCTGATGTGACCAGCCGCCAGCTGCAGCGTATGATTTGATTGGCGCATGTTCGTGTCACGCTTCAGCTGACGTCCGCGATACGGTGGAGTGTTCCATGCTGACGGGCAGTGCACAGCACGCAGCCCCGTGCGGGCGGCGCGCGCAATGGTTATGGTATAGTAGCTAAATGGTAGCTACT
>JAKSDE010000210.1 GCA_022360235.1 Cytophagales bacterium | reverse complement strand
TTTGTCGCATCAATTCCTCATGGGGTGTTAATGTACTGTATTGACAAGAAGATAAAAGTAAAAAGTTTTTTACACCAGCAGTGACTTTGTCGCATCAATTCCTCATAGGGTGTCAATGTACTATATTTATACGAATACAAAGGTAAAAAGTTTCTTACACCAGCAGTGACTTTATCGCACCACTTCCTCATAGGGTGTTAATGTACTGTATTGATACGAAGATAAAAGTAGAAATTCTCTTACACACGCAGTGACTTTGTCGCATCAATTCATAATTTTGAAAGCTTATCCTCCTAATGGTCTATTGTTTTTGATAAAAATATACATAAGCCTTTTTGGCTTCCTTGCTTGCATCACTTTCTGTAACTTTACCAACCCACGAATCATTACATCGAAACCATTTGTCTACTCTTTTAACATAGGCTATGTAATGGCCGAAATCCAACGTCTTACCAATGTGTACAACAAAGGCCACTAAGTTGTACGCATGGCTTGCTTGACCATCATTCATACAAGCAGCAGGAATGGTTAAAAAAAGAGGTGTATTTACAGAATTTTCGATTTTTTGTTTAATTACTTTTCCTACTTTCCATTCTTGTTTAAAACGCTTGAGTTGAATGGCCATGATAGTAGGTAGGTCGTCTGTAAGGCGAAGTTTTTTATAAGCTTTGCTCCAACATCCAGACTCCTCGTACTTATAATCTACTTCTTCCCTCTTAAAAAATGCAAGCAGACAGTCTTGTATATCCAAGCTATCCTTATTTTCTTCAGGAATTTCTAGTGGTAAGATAAAAGAAGGCTCTATTTTGGGGGAATCTGGCACTGCCTCATCTCTCTCAATTGGGCTGATTATACTTGCTACTTTTATAGGGGGATTGAGTCCAAATATATTAAAAATAAATGAGAGTAACTCCTCCGCATCTTGTTGCCTACCGCCAGGGTACCAATTATTTTCGACTAATGTTTGTAGGAACTTCTTCATTCCATTGTAGTTAACAGGTTGGCCTCCTCTTATTTGTCTAATGACTTTCTCTATTGCTCCAGCCACTGCTTTTCGTTCATCTGTCCAAGAAGAGGTATCAATTGTTGAAAACGTTTTATCATAAACGACCGCAAGGGCTTGCATTGTAGCAGCTACATAACAGGTATTGCCTGCGTTTGCCATCCCCCCAGGCATACGATTATCCTTATTAAGATCGCTACATGTAGCGCTACTAGCTTTAGGCGTACTACTACCCTTACCATCTTCAGACGAATCAGCGTTGATAGCTTTACCATCAACGGATGTAGCGTTAGACGCATCTATAGCACTATTACCTTTAGACGAATCCACATCGATGATCGCTTCACCACAAGGGGGTGTACTTATAGCGCTACTAGCTGCTTTAGGCGTCGTACTACCTTCATCGGTCGTATCTGGGAAGCTGATCGCTTCCCCAGTGACGGGTGTACCTATAGCACTACTACCTTTAGACGAATCTACATCGCTACTCGCTTTACCATCAGTGGGTATGCCTATAGTTTTACTCGCTTCGCGGTCACTCTTGTCAGGTGTCAAGTTGGTATGAATGGTTGCCCGCTTTCCGCACGCAAATAGTAAGAGGGCCACTTTACTAAGAAGAAGTAGTTTTTGTATGGTAGATTTAGCCCATTTATTCTTCGCTTCAACCATAGATGGGTAGTATGATGTTTTTATACTTAGGTAACTACGGATAATATACAAATATAGTTACACTTTATCAAAGAGTAGTATATTGTGCTTTGGGGAGCATGAAAGTCAATCAGGGCACGCTCCCAGTTCTGCAAACTCACTTAACACTGCCTGTAAGTCGTTGAAAAACTTCTTCGAGCGAATTTTTCTTTTGCGTTAGTCCCAGCAAGGTAAGGTCATTTTCTTTAGCAAAACGAAACAAGGTTTCGCGCATATCTTTTTTCCTACTCGTATAGAGTAGGTATTTTCTTTCAGATGAAGGGTGTACGCTTTTAACACCTGCAATTTTTTCTAAGTCTTCTACTTTTACAGACTCTTTAAATTCCACTACAAACTTATCTCTACTTTTTTGCGCGAGGTGTTCAAGCGTATTATTAGCTACCATTTTACCATGATCGATGATCACTACTTGCTCACATAAAGCCTCTACTTCTTGCATGATGTGGGTAGAGAGAATGACTGTCTTTTCTTTACTTGCTTCTTTGATGACAGCTCTTATTTCATGTAACTGGTTAGGATCAAGCCCAGTAGTGGGTTCATCTAGTATTAAAACTTCTGGATCATGAATCAGGGCTTGGGCCACGCCTACCCGTTGGCGGTAGCCTTTAGATAGCGCAGCCAACTTTTTATTTTGCATTTCAGTGATACCACATTTCTTAACTACTTCTTTTGCTCTTTGGGTACATTCATTGCTTTTCAGGCCATAGATACCCCCTATAAAACGGAGGTATTCGTGTACATACATATCTAGGTAAAGGGGATTGTGCTCAGACAGATAGCCTATCTTGGCTTTTACTTTTCTTGGATGCTCGTTTACATCATCGCCACCCACATACACTGTTCCTTGTGAAGGCCGCAGATACCCGGTGATCATTCTTATGGTGGTAGTTTTACCCGCCCCATTAGGCCCTAAAAAGCCTAATATTTGCCCCTTGGCAGCTTTAAAGGAAAGTTGATGTATTACCGTTTGTTTTCCAAAACTTTTAGATAGCCTACTTACTTCTATGGACACGATTAATTATTATTGGTTAGTTTAAATTTAATTTACTAAGGGGTAATTTTCATTTTCTGACAAAAAGTTGCTAGGTGCTTCAGCAGCCTTTCTGCGTAACTTCTATTTTGAGTAATGGCATGAGGGTAGTTAGTTTTGGGGTAGTTAGCATTTCTTGTTTCAAAAAACTTTCTTCATATTCGTGTACAATTTATTACTTAATCTTTCTTAATTTCCTATGCAAGCTACAAAAAATATTAAGATCACTGTTATCTCTGGAACGAATAGAAAAAATTCGCTTACTGAAAGTGTAGCTACTTACTATTCAATACGTTTACGTGAAAAAGGTTGTAATAACCAGTTACTCAAGTTAGTAGACTTACCATCCGACTTTACAGTCAGTGCCTTGTATGAGAACAATGGTAAAAATAAAGCCTTTAATCGTTTTAGAGAAGTCATTAAAGCGTCTGAAAAGCTTGTATTTATCGTTCCTGAATATAATAGCTCCTTTCCGGGTGTGTTGAAGGCGTTTATTGATGGGCTCGAGTTTCCTGTGAGTTTTAATAAGAAGAAATGTGCCTTGGTAGGTTTATCTAAAGGGATTCGAGGAGCGATATTAGGGTTAAGTCATCTCACCGATATTTTTCATCATCTGGGTATGTATATTTATCCATTTAAGCCTTACCTGTCAAGGATTCCTGATAATAAGATAGCGTCTGTGCTGGAAAATGAATTGTATGCACAATTGCTAGAAGAACAAATAGAGGGCTTTATTCATTATTAAACTTCTATTTCACGCCAAATTTTTTTGAAATACACTTCAATTTAGTTCGTAGTTTCGAGTTCTTAGTTCGTAGCTTCGGCAGGAGTAATGGACTAGAAGTTCTCAAAAAGGGCTTTTACTGTCAATCAAAACAAGGAGTGGGTTCTTACGCCGAGTTTGTGATAGAATTTCAGCCGGTCGAAGAAGCAAAGAAAGTGTTGACTTCTATGGATTTTCCAAGCTTTTGAATATATTTTTTCTTATGCTTATGGCTTCTGTATTTTTCATAGCCCTAAGTTACTTAAAACCTTCTGTCGTGTCAAGCCAGCACCGGCAGTTGCTCTAAGGGCTTGGAGGCTATAGCTCTAACCGTTCATGGAGTACTGCCACCTCCTTGCCACAGAAGCTCAAAGATACCTGGAGCACGCTACGCACATGGGTATGCGCTCCTACTTTGGCCTTGTAGTCCTTCTCCTGCATCTGTGTTAGACCCGCCTGGGCCACACGTTCCAGGTCGGCTGCTTCTTTAGCCACCTTGTACTCCAGCACCAGGGCTCTTGTCCGTGGTTGGGCTTGGGAATCAGCAGGGCATCTGGACGGCCTAGGCCTGACGCTGCCTCGCTATATCGGCCCTTAATAACACTCGATGATTCTATTTTTGATGCGTTTTGCAGCAGGCTAGGTTCAATACAACCCACCTAAAACTCAGAACTCAGAACTATAAGAAGCTAGTCATTGCCCTGTTCTTTTAACCCGTTCTAAATCTGCCGAGGTATCTACAGGTACACTCTCGTGCTTTGTGATGGCTACTTTAATGGTATAACCATTTTCCAACCAGCGATTTTGTTCTAGCGATTCAGCTATTTCAAGCGATGACTGCTGGAGATGCTTAATAGCTTGTAGCGTCTTCCGCTTAAAGGCGTACAGCCCTACGTGTTTATAGAATGTACATTGGTTTAGCCACTTAGTTTGCACTTCTTTGATTACATAGGGAATGGGAGAACGACTGAAATAAAGCGCCCGGTAGTTTTTATCAAAAACTACTTTAGCTTCCACTGCATTAAAGATATCTTCTTGCTGAATAATGGGATTGACGAGTGTAGCTATTTCTGTAGCAGGGTCTTCAAAGCACGTAAGGAGCTTTTCGAGCATAGCAGGATATAGCAACGGCTCGTCCCCTTGAATATTCAAGATGATGTCAAATGGTTGGTTGGCATGGCTTTCGATGGTAGGCAGTGCCGCTATACATCGGTCTGTGCCGCTAGGGCATGTTTGGGGAGTCATCACCGCCTTTCCTTTAAAAGCTTTCACAGCACGGAGGATTCTTTCATCATCCGTAGCCACATAGACGTGTTTGAGCACTTTAGCCGCAGCTTCATACACCCACTGAATCATAGGCTTCCCCCTTATATCAACCAAAGGCTTGCCTGGCAATCGTGTAGACTGATACCGTGCCGGAATAATACCAAGAACGTTCATATATTAAAGTCTCGCATACAGATCGACAAGTTTTTCTAGGGTCATTTTTGCTTTCCAATCTTTTCCCAAGGCATGGAGCCACATATGATCTAAGTCATAAGCTACTTTAGCGAGTGCTACTAGCTTTTCTTCAGGGAGTGCTTTTGTAATGTGTTGCGGGATGGGAATTTGATGTTGCTCCACCATTTGATGGAAGGTGCTTACAGCATCTCCATAATAGTCTTCTAATTGATTCAAGCAGATGCAGTTAGCGATTCCATGTGGATATTTTAAAACATGCGATAGACCGTAAGAGAGTGCATGACATACTCCTACTTGTGCATACGTGAGGCTGAGGCCTCCTAAATAAGAAGCGATCATGAGTTTTTCATTCACCTCGGGTGCATAGCTATTTTCATGATTTAAAAAAACATCTCGACACAATGCGAGTGACTTTTCTCCATAAGCATCGCCCAAGGCATTGCTACAGTAGCCTGTCAGGGCTTCTACTGCATGGATGTAGCAATCCATTCCTGTGTAAAAACGTTGATGGGGGGGTACACCTTTGGTCAATTCAGGGTCTAGTATAATTTGGTCGGGCACCGTGTAGTCGCACTTAATACCTAACTTTTTTTCAGGACCGCTCAGAACGGCAGTCATCGAAACTTCAGCCCCTGTGCCTGATAGGGTAGGGATGCAAGCACACCAGACACCTTTGTTTTTAATAAGATCAAGTCCTTGATATTGCGTAGAAGAGCCTGGATTGGTGAGTGTCAGGGAAATAGCTTTGGCATAATCCATGAGCGTACCGCCTCCTATACCGATCACCCCTGTGGGTAAGGTATTGAAGTCGTCATGGATTTGTTGTGTAATCAGATCGACGGTACTTGTTTTGGGTTCTTCTTGGGCACTGATCCACACGATGGTGTCTTGCCCTTGGAGAGGAATTTTCTGTGCTAGTGCTTCTCCTTTAAAAACGTCGTCTACGAAAAAGATAAAAAAGGCGGATGTAGGCTTTCTTCGCTGCTTAAGGATAGCACCTAGTTGATTAAACGAACCCTGCCCAAAAACAAAGTTGGCTACATTGGTAAAATTTCTAAAATTATACATCATACTATTTCTTGAAGGATACACACCATTTTGTCACGCATTTGTGTTACTTCCTCTGGTCTCCATTTTACTTTGATTTCTAACATAAGCATTCTTTCTATGATACTTTCTGTTTGGGGCAGATGCACTTGATGGAAGTTAGGTATTTGCGCTAAGCGTGTAATCGGAAGTCTTGCAGGTGACTGCATATTTTTAAGATGATCCCAGTTGCCGATATAATGAAAGTTATTTTCTAACCAATAAGTACATGGAATTCCTTGCGCATCAAAAGCCTTTTTCACACGTTGTGTAGTACCTTTATCTGGTAAAAAGAAAGCTAAGGAGGTAGCACAGTCTCCTTCCTCGTCGATCACATGGCGGAAAGTAAGCTGACGGATCGTGCGTAATCCTTCTTTG
>JAKSDE010000351.1 GCA_022360235.1 Cytophagales bacterium | reverse complement strand
CCTGCAGCTCGGAAAACAAGAAGGCCTGCAGCTTGGAAAGCAAGAAGGCCTGCAGCTTGGAAGAGAAAAAGGCATAAGAGAGATCGTCAAGAACATGTTAAGACAAGCTTGCAGTACAGAGTTAATTGCTCAGGTGACAGGCTTGAGCAATGAGGAGATTCATAAATTGAAGTAGAGCGTAGCTAGGGCACTACCAGAAAAAAAGGAAATTATTATGACATACGCACAACAATTAAGACGAGAAAGTAAACAAGAAGGCATACAGTTAGGAAAACAAGAAGGCATACAGCTCGGAAGACAAGAAGGCCTGCAGCTCGGAAAACAAGAAGGCCTGCAGTTAGGAAAACAAGAAGGCCTGCAGCTCGGAAAACAAGAAGGCCTGCAGCTTGGAAAGCAAGAAGGCCTGCAGCTTGGAAGAGAAAAAGGCATAAGAGAGATCGTCAAGAACATGTTAAAACAAGCTTGCAGTACAGAGTTAATTGCTCAGGTGACAGGCTTGAGCGATGAGGAGATTCATAAATTAAAGTAGAGCGAGCTAGGGCATTACTAGAAAAAAAGTATTGTTGCTTCAAAGCGGGGAGTGTTAACTTTGTATTGATAGATTCATTATAGAATTAGAAAGTTCAGAAGGCAACAAACTAAGAACTCGGAACTAAGAATACTACAAGGAAGAGAATTTTTTTTTTCTTTTCACAAAATAGTCGAAAGGAAGTAAGCCTTTATAAATAGTGTTGAGCTTTTTGTTGTGCTGACGAGGTTTGTAGTACTTCTTCATCTTAAAGAAATCGATTTGTGCTTTCAAAACAGCCCAACCATGTTTTCTAGAAACAAGAAAGAGGAATTTGATAGCTGCAATAAGGTCTAGGGTAATACGTAGCCACTGCTTCCAAAGCAACTCCGTAGAGGTAGCATTTTTATAGAGCAATAAAGCACGATTTCTGAAATTTAAATAGGTCTTCAATGGCTGCGAGGCGTCAAGGGTAGCACCTCCTACATGATAGACACAACTTCTACTATGATAATACACATCAAAGCCTTGTTGCTGCATTCTCCAACAAAGATCAACTTCTTCTAGATGGGCAAAAAAGTTTTCATCAAAGCCTTCTAAAGCATGAAAAACACTGGCTCTTACGAAAAAGCAAGCACCACTTACCCAGAAAATCTTTTTTATATCATCATATTGTCCTTTATCTTCTTCAATCGTGTCGAATATTCGTCCTCTACAGAAAGGATAAGCCAAGGTATCAATAAAGCCTCCTGCTGCACCTGCGTATTCAAATTTATTTTTATGATGGTAGGATAAGATTTTGGGTTGGCAAGCACCGGCAGTAGGATTTTCATCCATCCATTGAATAATAGGCGTAATCCATCCCCTTGTTACTTCCACATCTGAGTTTAATAGTATGTAATAGTTAGCTTCAATTTGCTTTAAGACGATATTGTAGGCCTTGCAAAAGCCTTCGTTCTTAGGCAATTGAATGCGTTGGATGCACGGATGGAACTGCCTCAGAAAGTTGATAGAGTCATCTTCAGAGGCATTGTCTGCTACTACTACACGATAGGGTTTACTATGATGAACTACGCCGGGCAAAAACTTTTCTAGGAGGTGTTTACCATTATAATTTAGTATGATAACCACTACCTTCTCCATCTACGTCTTAATGTCTAACGGCATGGTAGGTAAAAATTTACTTGAATTTTTCCTCACTTCCTCTCTGACCTTTTCATCTACTTTTTTGACAGCGATGTTTACTGCGGCTACAATAAGGTCTTGTAGTATTTCTTTTTCATTGGGGTCAATGACCTCCTTATCTATCTCTATTTTTAAAATTTGCTTCTTTCCATCAACTGTCACCTTCACATATCCACCTCCTGATTCACCTATAGCTTGCAGTTGGGAAGTCTGTTCTTCTAACACTTTGAATTTTTCCTCCGCTTCTTTTAGAGGGCCAAATAGCTTCGTTATGTCAATCATAAAATTTTTGTTTATCTGATTAGTATGTAGTTTGTTTATAAATAGGGAAAATACTAATAAACTAACTATTTTTTATTGCTGTAAAGTAAAGTTAAGACAAAATTTGAACTAATTCACTGAATGTGTATTGATTTTGTGCGCCCGTATGCATATTCTTCAAAGTAAATTTATCAATTAATTCTTTACGAGGACTAACTATCAAGACAAAAGGAATATTTTTTTTATTTGCATAACTCAATTGCTTTTTCAACTTCACAGGGGATGGATAGATTTCTGCTTTAATTTCTTTTGATCGAAGCTGTGCTAAAACCTTTAAAGCAAGCTTTTCACTTTCAGTATCAATATTGGTGAGCATAATCTGCACAGCGCTTTTATGGCTTTGAGCAAATAAGTTCAGCTGTGCCATCACCTCATATATTCTATCTACGCCAAAAGAAAAGCCTACTCCTGATACATCTGGCAGTCCAAAGATAGTTGTGAGGTTATCATATCTACCTCCCCCTCCTACACTACCTATGGCTATGTTATTCACCTTGACCTCAAAGATAGCACCCGTATAATAGCTAAGGCCCCTGGCTAAGGTAGGATCAAAGGTGATAGGGGCATCTTCGGCACCTAATGTTTTTATATACTGAAATAGTTTATCTAGTTCGTTGAATGCGATTGAACCTTCTTCACTAGACGCTAAGTGCTTTCTTAGCAGGCTAAGCTTTTCTTCATTGGTCCCCTGTATATTGAAAATAAATTCGAGCTTATGTAAAGAGGTGGATGTAAAGCCTCTACTAGCTAGTTCCTTAAAAACTTTGTCCCTCCCGATTTTATCGAGCTTATCGATGGCTATACAGAGTTCATGCTCTTTGCCAGCTGCCCTGATTGAGGAAGCAATACCAGTGAGTAATTTTCTGTGATTGATTACAATCGTAAAATCATGAATTCCCAATTGCTGGAACACTTCATTCACCATGGCTAGGATTTCTGCTTCACAGACCAGTGATTTAGTACCAATAATGTCAGCATCACACTGATAGAATTCACGATATCTTCCCTTTTGTGGCCGATCTGCCCGCCATACAGGCTGTATTTGATATCTTCTAAAGGGAAAAGTGATGTCATTTCTATTCATTACTACATAACGGGCAAAAGGAACAGTAAGATCATAACGAAGCCCCTTTTCTGCAATGCTGGGTAATAAGGTTTTATAACCTTGAGCGATGTCTTCTTTTTCAACTTTTGCTAAAAAATCGCCTGTGTTAAGAATTTTAAAAAGTAGTTGGTCTCCTTCATCGCCATATTTACCAGCTAGCACAGACAGATTCTCAAATGCAGGTGTTTCAAGTGGCAAAAAGCCGTATTTTTGGAAGATATGCTTGATGGTATCAAAGATGTGGTTTCGCCTGTATAGCTGTGTAGGGCTAAAGTCACGTGTACCTTTGGGTAGGGTAGGGGGTTGCTTGCTCATCTTAAAAAACTTTTGAGGCAAAAATAAAAAGTAGCAACTAAAAAAGAGAAAAGTATAGCATGAAACCACGTTTTGAGGAAGTATGATAAATGTTCATAATAAGTAGAGTGTTTACATCAACTTACGACAGGAGGAGACAGCTTTGAGGAGCGGTATTGCTAAGAATTCACCTAAAATTTGTAGATTACCGCAATAAAATAATAATAACTTATGGGAAAAAGAATGCTTGATACTATTGGGTTGACTCAAAAGCAAGTGGATCAGCTTGTACCTCCTTTGAATGAATTGCTTGCAAATCTTCAACTGTATTATCAGAATCTGAGGGGATTGCATTGGAACATCAAGGGAAATAATTTTTTAGAATAATACATTTAAGCCGCCCTGGTTAATTCATGAATAAATACTGGCTCAGCATTGACCATAAAAATCACTTTTTTATGCTTAGGTCGTGTGGATATTCGATGGGAATTTAAATATTATTTCTATCT
>JAKSDE010000354.1 GCA_022360235.1 Cytophagales bacterium | reverse complement strand
TTTAAAGCAGTCAAATAGTCTATCCGAGTCCATCGATCAAAATGATCAGAAATGCTGAAGTATTTAGTGGTCCATCAGGAGCAGTCCTCAGGATATTGCCCCGTCATGCCAACCAAAATTAATTCATCCATATACAGAATTGAGCAAAACGGGCTTTTCAAGTTAAAACAAAAGCCAGATGAACCGTTATTCTCCGAACAAATTGTTTTGAAAAGGTGATGTTTCAATGATTACTTTCAATGGCGATGCACTTTCACAGATACGTCCTGGCCATTTGTAACATCAGCTCCGCTGGGCACGCCTGTGAATATTGGGCGTAAACCCAAGAACAGTATTGAGGTCATAACTACCGCCGGGATTCGTTTTGTTATCATCCCGGATCACTTAGGAATCCAGAGCTCCGTGCTCCCATCGCGACAGAATCCATCCTTTAAAGAGCAAGACTTTGAATAGAACGAAAGCATGAATCACGCTAATCTATTTCAGAAAACTGTAAGCAACGTTGCGGTCCCCATTATCACTGATGCCCCAGCAGGCGAGATCTCTCCTTTCAAGATAGAAACAAAATCGTTTTCAAGCGTGTTACTGATGAAATGATTGTAACTGTGCAGAAAATGCACAACAGCAATCATTTCATGTCGCCCAGCTCAGCAACGAAAATGTGCAAAATGCTGAATTAAACAAGTTTAAAGAATGGCTCCAAAGCCGCTGAAATGTGGTTGGCCATTTCCGTGAAGCGGAAGGAATCCTGGAATGAAGGGCCACTCCGTCATCAGCTTCCAAACTCAATTGCGATTGCCGTCTCCAAACATCTACCGCACAGTTGCCAGCCGAACGCACTAACAAACACAAAAACGTTTGACGGCACTCGAGGGACAATGATGTTGACCCTCTCTTGTTATCAGCTGACGCCAGTCAACGCCTCGGAGACTACGAGCGTTAGAAAACAGCGCCCTCACGGAACGGAACCACCCAAAGCAAACCATATTGAGCGTGGGACAAGTACAAATTGGTTGGTCGAGAAGCGGGATCGGCAGCATCGTTAAGGATGAATTGGCAATTACTTTGTAGCAGCCCTGACTGGGGCAGTGCCTGAGCGTCTCGCTCGTGGCAGTGCTGCAAGCTAAACAAGAATGACAGAGAAACGCAACCAAGGATAGCGCTCGCTCAACCTTTCCCTCGTTCTGGAGTCAAGTTTTATTGAGCCTTCGAGCGCTTCCAGAAAGCGACAAGGAAGCTAGGCGTTGACCTGTGTTTGCTGTCTGTCGATGCCGCGGTTCCTCTCGCTTGCTGGTTTTGCAAACCGGGCAGCGAAATAAAGAACAGCAACGGACACCAAGAG
>JAKSDE010000339.1 GCA_022360235.1 Cytophagales bacterium | reverse complement strand
TGGTTGCACAAAGTAAGCTTACCGGCTGCCATGCGCAGGCGTAGTGGCGAGCATGTACTGCTGCGGCCGGAGGGGGTGGGTCGGATAGGTTGTGTTGCTAGGGTGGAGGTTGCGAGGCGTTTCAGGTGCTGCTCTGGGAACAGTATGCGAGGACGTGATTCTGCAAGTTGCAACGTGGTCCGCATGCCGCACCAGAGGTGGTTATGGTGAGCATGGGCTTCTGGCTGCTGTGAGTGGGCGTGGGCTAACGTGTGCGACTGCTGGCGAAGCGCCTCTTGGTGGCTTTGCTGGCATTGAGGCCTACGGGGTGATGGCCCCATGATGGTGCTTGTGCGACGAGGGCAGGTGACTGACTGGTGCATGTCGTGCTAGATCACTTCTGCGAGGCCGACATGAGTTGGGTAGGGGTTGTGGTGGTGAGGGCGTCTTGGAGTTGGCACCGGGCTGTCGTGTTGGGTTTTAAGGTTGGGTGGCTTCCGCGTGGGTGGGCGGTGGAAGCCCCACGGCTACGTATAGGTTGCTGTTGTGCATAGGTTGCCGTTGTGTATATTATAATGTTGCTGTTGTGTAGCAGTATTAATTAATTATAACAATAATAATAATTAATATTATTAATTAATTATTTATTTATTTATTATTTGTTATTAATAATTATAAATAATATTAATTATATATATATCATTATTTATTAATTAATTATTAATTAATTAATTATTATAATATTATGTTTTTGCTGTTGTATGTATGTATATGTTATAGTAGGTTGCTGTTGTGTACAGGTTGCTGTTGTGTAAGGGTTGAAACCCCTTCCTTGTGTATTGTTCGCGAGCAGAAATGAGGAAATGCCCGCGGGCACAGTTGAGGGGGGTTGCAACAGCCATGCCCACGTTCTGGTGTATGGGGCTTTGGCTGCGAGATACGATGCACCACCCGGCACCACCCGTGTGGCACCACTTATTGTGGTGTGCTTGGCAGTCGTGGACCCTTCAGCTGACAGAACCAACACCTGAGCTGGTCACAGGGCAACCTAGACACGGGCCAAACCCAGCTGCTGTGGTACACGCGTGGCGTCTTACCACTTTGCCACTGCGTGGTAACCCCCTAGTCCCTGGCTGACTTCCGCATGTGCTTTGCACCTGCTGTTCAGCGTCGCTTGTGCTACGCAGCGCACGCCACCCAACGCACCTTTCGTGTGCCGTTCTGTGCCGTCCTGCTTCCCGCCAGACGTGCAGAACCCAAAGTGCAGCACAGCTGCTAGCTCAATGTCCCGCCATGCCGCTATTGTCGTTACAGCTAAAGGCTAGTGTTCAAACTGAGTGCTTGGTGGCCTCCTTTTGTGGGGGTACAGTAGGACTTCGGTAGTCTACCGAACACGACAGTCGACATTTGAAATACCAGCACAAGCGTTGCTCGATCATCGATGTTTGACAAAAGT
>JAKSDE010000105.1 GCA_022360235.1 Cytophagales bacterium | reverse complement strand
CAGGGACCGGCAAGACCACGCTCAGTCGTAAGCTGGCTTACAGTTGGGCGCAACGAGCGTGGGGCAAGGCGTTTGAGGCCGTCTATGTGCTGCCAGTAAGGGCCTTACAGCAAAGTCAATATAATAATCTGAGCATGCGCAGGGACGAGACTCTGGCTACTGCCATTGCCAATCACTGCTTTCATCCGAGGGAGGAGGACGAATATAAACGTTTGCGGCGCCAGATCAGCCAGGAGTTAGAGCAGCCCACAACGCTGTTGGTGCTGGATGGTCTCGATGAGCGCTATGGAGCCAGTGAAAAGCTGCTAGGTCAAGCGCTAGTAGGTAATCACAAGCTGCTGCTACTCTCTCGGCCTTATGGCATCGAACAGGAGCGCTCCTTGGTAGACCTAGAAATAGAGCATGTGGGGCTCAGTGATGAGCAAATGGAGAATTATGTAAGCGGTGAGTTACCGCCTGAGCTCGGTGAAGGGCTCTTATCGTTTATAAAAGAGCACCCTGCTATAGAAGCGGTTGCCCACGTGCCAGTGAACCTGCATATCTTGTGTGCCTTGTGGCAAAACGATGTAGGCGGTGTGCGTGCAGAGATCATGCGTGGCAGCCTTCCTGGGCTATACCGCAAGCTTACGAGATATATTTGGGAGCGATATGAAAGGAGGCATAGGGAGCTGTGTTTACAAAATAAAGAGCGAGAGGAGCTATTCGATGTGCTTGGTAAGATTGCTTTGCGCGCACTGGAGCGTGGAGACTTGCTGATAAGCCCAGAGCTGGTGGGTGCGGTGTTAGAGGAGTTACCTAATAGCGGCGATAGGCAGCTATTCAGAGATATACTGCCAGCGAGCGGTCTCCTGCAAGTAGTGGGCAGGCAGTACCAGTTTCCCCACCTTACTTTCCAGGAGTACTTTGCCGGTCGGTTGCTGGCTAGGCAGCTGTTGTCAAGCGAAGCCAACGTAAGGAAGTTTTTCTCCGAGCATAAATACGAGCGCCAGTATGGGGTGATGTTCTCGTTCCTCTCTGGTGAGGTGAGTAAAGAGCAAGGGGTGGAGGGCATAAGGCAGCTCTTGTCGCTGCTGGAAGAGACGCCCCAAGAAGTGGTCGGTGTGCAGCATTTACTTTTGCAGATGAAGTTGTTGAATGAGTGGCTGTGCGTGGCAGGGGAAGATTTGGAAGTAGGGTTAGCTGCGCTTGAAGAGGAGTTTCACGTGATGGATTCCCTCCAGGATTGGTTTCGCGAAGGACTGGAGCGGGTACGTAGAAAAGGTGATCGTGCGCTCTTGGAGCTGCTCACGACTGGGCTGCAGGGCTCGAGGGCAGTAGCTGCGCCCGCCGAGCAAGTACTTCCCAGCCTGATAGAGGCCATGCGGGATAAAGATTATGATGTTCGGAGTGCTGCCAGCGAGGCCCTGGGGGAGATTTCTCTCCAGCAACGCATTGAGACCTATTGGGCTACTCAAAAGCAAGGACTCATTCCCATTATTGCAACGCAACTCTACCACACTCCCCTCCTGGTTCGAACTAGCCTCAAACCGCATCACCAGCAGGTTGTCCTCTACCCCACTGCAGGACAGTCTATAACGTGGGACAAACCTCACGAAGAAGTACAGCGCTTTGTGCAACAGATTAAAAGCGCTCAGCCAAATTCAGCGTTTAGAGTTCGTGATGCTGCCAGCTATGTTTCCAGGGAGGTAGTAAAAGCCACGCCTGAGCACGCAGAGCAAGCCCTCCCGCTCCTGACAGCGGCTAGGAAGGATTCATATT
>JAKSDE010000409.1 GCA_022360235.1 Cytophagales bacterium | reverse complement strand
TTCATCGCAGGGGTGTTGGGGCTCAAGCCAGATGCCCGTTCCTTTTTCATCTCTTTAGGGGTCACACTCCTTACTTTTATAGGGGTGCTTATAGCAAGACCGGGGCAACAAAATTTAGCTGTTGTCTGGGGGATTGTCGCCAATGCCCTTAGTTTCTTTGGGGCGCATGTCATTCAAAATGGTGGCTTTAAGGTAGTGAAGCGAGCGCAAGACGAGCAACCGGCCTGGCACATTCCTTGGAAAAATGTAGGAAAGAATTTTGTCAAAGCCCTTCCTACGCCTAAGAACATCTTTCACTACTCCCAACAAAAAGTAGCAAAACAGGGCGCACAACAGCATGTGTTAGCTATCTTTTGCTCCTTTGTCTACGTTATTCCTTATCTTCTATGGCTTCCTGAACAATCAGCCTATACGAATGACTTTTTTGCTATTCGGTTAGTTGGGGGGTCTTTGTGTGTGTTTTTACTAGCCAAAGACTACTGGCCCACATGGCTCAAGCCTTATTTCCCTGTATGTTGGCACCTATCGTTGCTTTACTGCTTACCCATGGTGGCTACGGCTACCTATCTGCTCATGGGGGGAAGCGCCGCCGTATGGTTTACCAACATCACTTTATCTATTCTTTTACTGGCTTGGCTAGTAGACTGGTTAACCTTCGCGCTAGTATCAGTAATAGGCATGCTGCTGGGGGTAGCACTCTACTTATTTGTCGTCTATGGCTTCTCTATACAGTTGAGTCACCTTACGGAGACTTCTGCCATCTACCTGATCATTTACCTTTGTATCGCTATAGCCTTCATCGCGGCAACCTTGGCACGTCAAAAGGAAAAAACCATAGAAGAAGAAAAGCGCACCACCCAACTCTATGCCGCCAACATTGCCCATGACCTGGATAATACGATAGGGAGTGTAAAATTGTTTTCTAGTGGCCTAGACGTAATGCTAAAAACTGCCCCTATCCAGGAGAATCCAGAGGAAGAAAGCTATACGGTTCCCAAAACGGTGTATGAATTTATCGAGGATTTACCTAAACAATTGAGCCAAGAAAGTGATAGGGGGTATGAAGTGATTAAGGTGATGCTGGAAGCCGTCAAGCGGGGTGGCATG
>JAKSDE010000207.1 GCA_022360235.1 Cytophagales bacterium | reverse complement strand
CTTGTACAAGAGACCCGATAGAAGTCTGTGAGGGGCTTGAGGTGAGATTCCTCTTGCCTACTCGATCATGACTTTTATTTAGGCTCATTTACGGAAGGTGAGAAGCTGTGCACTGATGCTAGTGGCGCTTTACTTAGAAAGGTGTCTCCTTATGGCATTATTTATCAATATCACTCACTTTTTAATCAGCGCCCAACAAATCGGGGCGCATGCTAAACATTTAGCTATTTCATCAACATACCCCAACGTTCTTTTTCTACGGGAGCAGCGTTAATCCCTTCGTAAATGGCTATAATATGATAATTAAAGCGTTCTAGAACGGAGACAATAGGTGTCAGGTTATTTTTATTGATTTTTAGCGTGAGTTTGATCTTGGTAGTATCGAGGTAGTCATTGGCAATGCTATTAGCCAATATTTTAGCATCTTCGGCTTCGGTGAGCCTGGTGATTTCACTCAATGAATAATCTGTTTGTTTAAGTGACAAGACGATAACCCCTCCCGAACTTTGCACAGCAGATGTTTGTGCAAAAGCAACGATGGTATCTTGTAGGGAGTTGGTTAATTCTGAGTTTTTTCATATACTTCACTGCTTTTTTGACAGAATCAGTGGGCTGCAGAGAAGGGATGAGTTCATTGATAAGTTCTTTAGCAATCATGTAGTTATATTTTCTTGTAAAAACTGCTCGAGTATACGATTAAACTTCTCAGGATGCTCCATCATAGGGGCGTGGCAACACTCATCGATGAATTGAAGTTTTGAATTAGTAATGAGACGATTAAACTCATGAGCGACCATAGGGGGGGTAATCGTATCGTTGAGCCCCCAAATTAAGAAAGTAGGCACTTTAATGTTAACAATCTCTTGGGCCATGTTGTTTCTTTGGGCAGACTTAGCAATAGCGACAATACGAAGGGCTTTGGGTATATCATTAGTGATCTTAAAAACCTCATCTATATAGGCTTGGGTAGCTGTTTTAGGATCGAAAAACGTATACTCTACTCTTTCTTTAATATACTTGTAACTACCTCGCTTGGGAAATGACGCTCCCATTGTGTTCTCAAATAAACCTGAGCTCCCTGTGAGGACAAGTCTTTTGATCTTTTCTGGATATTTAAGTGTATAGATCAAGCCCAGGTGTCCTCCTAATGAGTTCCCTGCTAAAGTAAATGATTCAAATTTTTTTAGTTCAATGAAAGCTTCTACAAATTTTACAAGGCCTTCTAAACTCGTTTTTCTAATGGGCATTACATAGATGGGTAGCATGGGTATGACCACTTTATATTTAGAAGAAAAATGCTTTAACACACCATCCCAATTACTTAATGCACCAAAAAGTCCGTGTAAGAGTAGTAGCACTTCTCCTTCCCCTTCCTCAATATAGCTGAACGCTTTTTCTTTTTTTACAGGGAATGCCAACATACTTAAAGGAGTTTAGTACAATAAGCTAGGGTATTGCTATGTTTTGTTGAAATATAAATCTACTCTTTGCATTGAAATAGCGCACTATACTATCAATAATAATCAAAACAAAAAAATGCTATTTAAAGAGGAAGGAAATTTAATACAATTATTCATTTTAAAAAGGGTATGTATTGATGGAAAGAAGGAGGAAACCAAGACAATGAGCTGAGGGAGCAACGATTCAAGGAGGGGAAAAAGAAAGGTTTGATCTGTATACTTATTAGGAATTTCTATTTCAAATAGACTTCCTAGCCAAATGAATGCACTCATAAAAAGTGCCCACTTAAAGATACCTATTATACTTCCTGCTAATCGACCGATATCTCCTAACAAGGGTGGTCTTACCAGGTGCTTGAAAAGCTTAGCACTGACTGTAACAATAACCATCGTAGTGATAACGAGCAAGCCAAAAGCTATGTAAGGTAGCATCGACTCAAAGCCATTCCACGATGCTATATCTAAAGCAAGGGCTTTATCTATAAGTTTGATGCCAACAATGAAGGTAATAAAAAAAACGATTATAGAGAAAATTTCTACCAGGAGCCCTCGCTTATATCCGCTATAAGCGCTCCTTATGAGGACAAGCATTAAAAAAATGTCGAGCACTTTCATTTGAAGTCTGCTAGCTTTTCTCTTATAATCCTTAAAATAGCTTTTGTCGTAGCTCTTTCACCTATCTCTTCTTTAGCTAAAGTTATTACTCTTTCTCTATCTTGCTTACCTTTAGCATCAATTCCTTTTATAATTTGGTCTATTGTCTCTCGGAGCTCTTCTTCAGAAAGTTGTTTTGGTAAATAGTGCCGAATTACTTCTATTTCATCTAAATCGATTCTTATTAAGTCTTTTTGTCCCTGCTTTTCATACACCTTAATAGCTTCTTCTTTTTCCTTTAATACTTTAAGTAACAATTTTGTAAGTGCCTTATCACTTAGCTTGTTTTCTTCTCCTCTTTTTCGTTCTTCTAATAAAATAAAAGATTGTATACTTTTTAATGCTCTAACCTTGTTTTTTTGTTGCTTATGCATAGCAAGCTTAATGTCCTCTTCTATTCTTCGTTTTAGGTTATCAACTTTCATTGTTTTTAATTTCTAATATTACAAATATATTATATAATTATTTAATATTTAACCTAAGACTGTGGCAAAGCTGGCTATAAGCTTTTCTTTTTAAAAAAAACAGAAAGAACGCATACATCGAATATGCTATGAAAAACCTCACATTCGTGGTATGAGATGGTCTGTAAAAGCGATGATATGCTTTACTGAGAAATACGTATTGATGAAATTTTTCAATACTATCTGAATAGGAAAAGAAGATATGATGGCCAGCCCTTCTTATGCTAGTCTGTAAATACTAAGAGGAAGGCCATATAGTAGCGTTCAGTTGCTTGATGAAGTAAAAAAGCTGCTCGATTATAACGCTCCTTTTGTAAATTATTTTAAAATTATTATCAAAGTAGTAATTGTCTCTTAGATGGGCATTTAAGAAATGGGTGGGGCAATAAGCGTGGTTCTTGTCATGCTGGGGTTACCATCGATTTTATCTCTATCCTGTCCCATTTAGGGTTGTGGTTAGCTGTCTTTGCGTTTGGGGGTCACCCCTAGAATTTCAAAATCGCTGATGTAGGTATACGTCCGTCCCATCTTCGACATAACAGTCTTCTACTCACTCTCCTAGCGTAGCTGACAAACAAGATAATCATCGCTATTTCTTCGACATACTCCATGGTCTGTAGAAAGCTTCCTTAATTTTTCTACAAATCTCCTTTGAAAGCCAACAGAGTCCTATAATTTGATAAAATTTTTTAAGATTCTACAGCTCTCTCTAGAATAATTTTTTTAATAATCGTTAATTATTCTTGTTTATCTTCTGGTAAGTGGGCAAGTGATGTTTTCATGATTTTTTTATGTCTATCTTTAGTTCTTAGTTCCGGGTTCCGAGTTTCGATAGGGGGCTGTAGAAAACACTCTGCGCCTGCTGCAAAACTAGGTTATATAGTAAAACAGTTTGGATTTAGTATTGTATTTTAGTGCCTAAAAATGAGTACAGTTAGCTACAGCACAGACCTTAGAAAGCGGGTCCATTGATCATGTTTCTGCCGGGAATAGCCAAAAATCAGCCGCAGAGCTATTCTCAATCAGTACAACAACCGTATCCACTTGGTGGAATATCTACAACAAAGAAGGCAGAACATCAGCTCTTCCACGCGGAGGTAGTAAGGGGAAAGTATGCAAACAAGCCCTGCAAAAATTTGTTCATAGGCATCCAGACAACACTTTAAAGCAGCTAGGAGAGCACTTGGGAGTCACTGCCTGATCGATCGGTAGCTTGCTCAAAAAACTGCGTTACAGTTAT
>JAKSDE010000088.1 GCA_022360235.1 Cytophagales bacterium | reverse complement strand
CTTTAGACCGTAAAACCAGAGAAAATGACTTAGATAAAATCTTCTTTACTTTTGTGGAGCTTCCCAAGTTTAAAAAGCTTTTAAAAGAAGAAGGTCGTAGCTTGCAAGAGCTAACGTTGGAGGAAAAGTGGTATTATTTTTTACTTCATGCCTCTCAAACCACCGAGGCAGAGCAAGGTCTGTTGTCCAGGTCTACCGAGATCAAGGAAGCCTATGAAGCGTTGAACTATTATGGTTTAACGGTTCCCGAGCGCAGGAGCTATGAATCGTCCGAGAAGAATCGGCTAGATGAATTGGCTATTCGTGATAAACTCCAAGAAGAGGCCACGCAGAAAGGGAGAGAAGAGGGGAGAGAAGAAGGGAAAAAAGAGGGGAGAGAAGAAGGGAGAAAAGAAGGCATGAAGATTGGCAAAGAAAAAGGTAGGGAAGAAGGTAGGGAACTACGTAACATTGAAATAGCCAAAAGTATGTTAGCAAAGAATTTGAGTGTGGACACGATTTCAGCGGTTACAGGTTTGAGTTTAAAGCAAGTTAAGGCCCTCCAATAGAAGGGCGTTTTAACTGAGGCTAGCAATAAATTATCCCGATACCCCAGCGATCCATAGTTTGTCCATGAGCCATGATCAGGCTGTCCTGAGTTTGTAACTCAGGACACTCATAGCTCTACTTTGTGTGGTAATCAGTGGATAGTTCATGGTAGCCGGAGGGTATAAAATTAGAGACAAGGAAGGCATTCATTTTGTGACTTTTGCCCTAGTTGAGTGATGTATGGACCAACAAGAGCTACCGAGCTATTCTATTGGCAAGTCTGAGGTATTGTCAAAAATACCAAGGATGACAGCTTGACAGCTGGTGCATCATGAGCAACCATATACACCTAGTGGTGGCTGTAGCCAATAATGATACCCGTGAAATACTAAAAGATTTCAAAAAGTCTACAGCCCAGGAAATCATACGGGCCATAAGAGAAAATTCGTCAGAAAGCCGAAAAGCGTGGATGCTCGATCTTTTCAACCGGAGGTGAGAAAGCAACAGCTGGAACATGCGATATCAGTTTGGGCATCAGGACCATCAGCCGAAAGTGCTGTTCAGTCAAGCGTTCACCCAACAAAAGCTTGACTACGTGCCTAATAATCCTGTAGAGGCGGGCATAGTGGAAAGAGCGGCGGATTATTGATACAGTAGTGCCAGGGACTATGATGAAGGAGGTATCGTAGGATTGCTGGAAATAGAATTGTTGAATTAGAAGTCCTGAGTTGCAAACTCAGGACAGCGATGTAGCCTAGTTTTGCAACAGTCTCTTTCTGTCATAGCAGAACAATTGTTTGCACGACTTCACGTCGCACGAGTTATTAAGGATCGACTATATAAAGCTCATAGACGTTTATGCTTTGTGCAAAGCCAAGCGTAATGAAGTGTTTGGGCTGTTAAAGCTTAGTTTTCCTGCTTAAGGGAGTTTTATCACAATCGCAAGGATGAGTACCTACAAAATCGCCGGTGCATCTTTAAATCAGACCCCTATTGATTGGGCTAATAATATGCAAAACATTTTGCATGCTATTGAAGAAGCACAAAAAAATAAGGTTGACCTCTTATGCCTTCCTGAGCTCTGTATCACGGGCTATGGATGTGAAGACCTGTTCTTGCATGATTGGGTGACAGAGAAAGCGCTTTATTACTTAGAAAAAATTGTAGCAAAAAGTAACAATATAACGCTCTTTGTGGGGTTACCTATTCGGTGGGGTGATCAGTGCTATAATTGTACATGCGTTATTAAAGACAAAGCCATCCAAGGCTTCACACCCAAACAATTCCTTGCCCATGATGGCGTCCATTATGAGCCAAGATGGTTTACCTCATGGCAGGGTGAGAAAGTAGCGCAAATTTGTATTAACCACATTAACTATCCTTTGGGCGATATCATTTATGAAATTGAGGCACTCAAAATAGGCATTGAAATCTGTGAAGATGCATGGCACGCACATGAACGACCTGCCCACCGTTTAAAAGCAAGAGGGGTGAATATCATTGTCAATCCCAGTGCTAGTCATTTTGCTTTTGGCAAGTCAGCATTCCGAGAACATTTAGTTGTAAGTAGTTCTAAGCAGTTCGATGGTGTGTATTTGTATACAAACTTGCTGGGAAATGAGGCAGGCAAACTGGTCTATGAGGGTGAAACTTTTATTGCTCAAAAGGGCAGACTCTTAGCAAAGAACGCTCCTTTGTCTTTCCAAAATTTCGAAATGGTCAGTACTGAGATCAATATTGAAAGACCAACATTATCAAAGACGAATATTCAAGAAAATGACCAAAGTAACCAGGAAGCATTCACCCAAGCGCTATCGCTCGCACTTTTTGACTACTTGAGAAAGAGTAAAAACAAAGGATTTGTAATTTCTTTAAGTGGGGGAGCTGACTCTTCTACTTGCGCAGTGTTGGTAGCAACCATGATTAAACGGAGCATAGAAGCACTGGGCTTTGACAATTTTGTTAAAAAGTTAGGCGTTGAAGCGTTAACAAAGACGCCTCCCCCCTCATCCCATGCTAATGAAGTGCTACTTAAGCAACTAACCCATCAACTGCTTACGTGTGTTTATCAAAAGTCAGAAAACTCCTCTACAAAAACACTGGAAGCAGCAAAAGCATTAGCTCATTCAATCGGAGCGGCCTTTTTCCAATGGGAAGTGGATGATGTAATCAAAAGCTATACAAAAAAAATGCAAACAACCCTTCAGCAGCATCTCTCTTGGGAAGCAGATGATGGAGCGCTACAAAACATTCAGGCTAGAGCGAGAGTTCCTGGTATATGGATGCTGGCTAACCTTAAGCATGCCCTCCTCCTCACTACTTCTAATAGAAGCGAAGGGGACGTAGGCTATGCTACCATGGATGGTGACATGGCAGGGAGTCTTGCTCCACTTGCCGGCGTAGACAAATTTTTTCTTCTCCATTGGTTAAAATGGGCTGAAAAAGCGTTGGGCTATCAAGGCCTTCATCTAGTGAACCAGCTTCAACCTAGTGCTGAGTTGCGACCTCCTACCCAGCAACAAACGGACGAGGGAGACGTGATGCCCTATAGTGTTTTATTAAAAATAGAAAGATTAGCCATTAAAGAAGGAGCCTCCCCTAAAAAGGTTTTTGAAAGCTTATGTAACTACTATCGTGATTCCCTCCCTCGATTAGTGTATTATATTGAAATATTTTACAGGCGATGGGCTAGCAATCAGTGGAAGAGAGAGCGGATGGCTCCATCATTTCACGTAGATGATTTTAGCATAGATCCACGTGCCTGGTATCGGTTTCCTATTCTATCAGGTGCCTTTGAAGAAGAGATTAAGGAAATGAAAGCAAAGCTGAATGGCGTAAGGTGTGATTAAGTAACTCTAAAATATGGTTAAATTGCGGAGAACAAGCCATCAAAACTAACAAATGATTTGTTTTAGAGCACTTGAATTTAAAAAACAGGAAGATTTCTTTGCCTACAGTGTCGCTGAAGAATAGATTAAACGCTTCCTGATCTAGCCTTGTTAGCCATCTTTGCCTATAGCTAAAACTAAAACGAACTTGAAATTTGATAGTATAATGCAACAACTAAGTGAACAAGAAATTTTAAGAAGAAAAAAAAAGAAGAACTAGAAAAACTAGGCATTAATCCCTACCCTGCTACTACCTTTGAGACGAATGTCACTACCCAAGATATCCTTGAAAACTATGAGAGACGCAAGACAGACTACAAGAACATTGCTTTAGCAGGTCGTTTGATGCGTCGTAGAATAATGGGGTCTGCCTCCTTTGCAGAATTACAGGATGAGGGCGGAAGAATACAACTCTATGTGTGTAGAGACAGTTTATGTCCAGGTGAAGATAAAACGCACTATAACACTGTCTTCAAAAGACTTATCGATATAGGAGACATCATTGGTGTGGAGGGCTTTGTGTTTACTACAGAGGTAGGCGTGATTTCCATTCACGTTACAGCACTTACGCTGCTTACCAAATCGCTGAAGCCTTTACCTATGGTGAAAGAAAAGTTATCGCAACAAGGAGAAAAACAAGTTTACGACGCCTTTACCGATCCAGAGCAACGCTACAGACAACGCTATGTAGATCTGATCGTAAATCCTAGTGTCAGGGAGACATTCAAAAAAAGAACCGCATTGGTGAACTCAATTCGAGCTTACCTGAATGATAAAGGCTGCTTAGAAGTAGAAACACCTATTCTCCAACCTATATATGGAGGAGCGGCAGCACGTCCTTTTAAAACCTATCATCATACCCTCGATACGCCTTTGTATTTACGCATTGCCAATGAGTTGTATTTGAAAAGGCTCATCGTAGGGGGGTATGAAGGGGTATACGAATTTGCCAAAGACTTTCGTAACGAGGGTATGTCACGGTTTCATAATCCTGAATTTACCCAAGTAGAGGTTTATATAGCTTATAAAGACTATCTGTGGATGATGGATCGCGTAGAGGAGATGATAGAAAAAGTAGCGCTTGACCTGTATGATACTACCGAAGTACAAGTAGGTACGCATAAGATTAACTTTCAAAGACCTTGGAAGCGCTTTACTATGTTTGAAGCTATTCAACACTTTACAGGGATAGACGCTCGTCATATGGATGAAGCGCTATTAAGAGAAACAGCAAAAAAATTGGCTGTCCCTTTAGAAGACACTATGGGGAAAGGTAAAATTATTGATGAAATTTTTGGAACAACATGTGAACCGAACTTGATTCAGCCTACCTTTATCATGGACTACCCTATAGAAATGTCACCCTTGGCTAAGCAGCATCGTGAGCATCCTAGGCTTGCAGAACGCTTTGAAGTAATCTGCAATGGCAAGGAAATCTGTAATGCCTTTTCTGAGTTAAATGATCCTATTGACCAGCAAAAACGATTTGAAGAACAACTTGCGCTAGGCAAAAGAGGCGATGAAGAGGCAATGTTGCTAGATGAGGATTTTTTAAGAGCTCTTGCTTATGGTATGCCGCCTACTGTAGGCTTAGGAATTGGTATTGATCGGCTTACCATGATTATGACCAATTCGCCTTCAATCCAAGAGGTAATCTTTTTCCCACAAATGAAGCCAGAGAAAAAAAAGTATAAGAACTAAGAACTAAAAAATAGAATCATCGAGTGTTATTAAGGGCCAACTATCTTAACTCACAAAAACTCATGTATAGCGTAGCAATATTGGCAAGAAAAATCTCTATGGCACTCCAAAACCTTGCAAAAATAGCTGAGGGAAAGCCTCTAAAGCGCCTTATTGACGCTCTCATGCTTTGTTATAGAGCGCTAACCTGTGCTTATATTTTGCGATCTCCGCTTCACACAGCTCCTCGGTAAGCGCTGCTAAGACTTTTACACGTTCAGCCAAGTATT
>JAKSDE010000374.1 GCA_022360235.1 Cytophagales bacterium | reverse complement strand
CTATTCTTGAGGCGTTTTGCAACAGGCTAAGTTTTTAGTTCCGAGTTCCGAGTTTAGGTCCTCCTCTCAGAAGGGACAGGGGGGTAAAACAAGATAGAACTCCACCCTGTAATAACCCACATTGTGTTGCCTTCTGAACTTCTTGATTCTATCAGACACGCCAATTTTGGGCTGCACTTGGCTGGGAATTTTAAACATTTTTCACAGGCGGATCTGTATTGCGATTGTTGCAAGAAGTTTATAGAACGCGTATTTGGTAAGTATCAAGCATTGGTTTGGGGCTTGAGAGTGCGTTAGGTGGGCCTATTAAAATGCATGGACAACATGATAATAGGGAGCTTAAATATCGAGTTTCGAAAGAGGTTCATTGATTGAGTAGAGTAGTGAATGTATTAGAGCATCTTGAAGTATTTTTCAATCGCTCTCTTCTGAAACTTAAAATCTTTAATTCAACATGAATTACTATATACCGATGGCTTAATTTAATATGGACTTCAAGGGAGCAAGTATACTAACGGTTGACCAGTTTGATTTAGGTGACCTGGAAAGGATTTTTAGTACCGCAGAAGTAATGGAAGACTATGCATTTGGCAATAAAATAACAAAGGTTTTAGAGGGTGCCATTTTAGCAAATCTTTTCTTTGAACCAAGCACAAGGTCGAGAGTCAGCTTTGGTTGTGCGTTTAACAGACTGGGGGGAAGTGTGAGAGATACTACGGGTTTTACGTTCTCTTCAATGAGTAAGGGAGAGTCCATCTATGACACAAGTAGAGTAATTAGTGGTTACGCTGATATTATGGTTGTTCGTCACCCTGAAGAGGGTTCAGTAGCGAAATTTACCAAATCGACCAATATTCCAATAGTAAATGGCGGAGATGGCATTGGAGAGCATCCTACACAAGCCCTCTTAGATTTATATACGATCTACAAAGAAACGAATGTTACATTGAGAAGCTTAAACAATGTGAAAATTTCACTCATTGGTGACCTGAAACATGGAAGAACGGCTCACTCTTTAGCAAAATTGTTATCTATTTTCAAGAATATTCACTTTAAGTTTGTATCTCCTCAGGAATTAGGCATGCCTGATAGTATTGTCGAAATGTTACGAGCTAAAGGTCATCATGTTCAAATAACGAGTGATTTTATTAATGGAATTAGGGGTAGTAATATTTTATATATAACCAGGGTTCAAGATGAGAGATTCCCTCACAAAAATGATTACAAGAAATTTAAGGGAAGTTACTCTTTGACCGTAGATAAATTTAAGAAGTACTGTAATAAAGATACAAAAATACTTCATCCCCTTCCAAGAGACAGTAGAGAGTTGAAAATGGAAATAGATAATAACTTAAATAATCATCCTAATTTAGCTATTTTTAGGCAAACTGACAATGGTATCCCGATTAGGATGGCTTTGTTTGCTTTAATAATGGGCGTTGAAGATAAGATCTACCAACACGTAATTGAAAGAAGTTGGTTTCGACCTAGTTTGAAAAATAAAATGTGAGAGGCAACTTTTATTTTAGTGGATTACCAGGCTCTTTAGCCATATAGTTGTAGGTGATTTTATCCATGTAAGAAGGAATCCATTTATTCAAAAAGACAGCTAGTTTACCTTGGGTAGTCAGTATTAAGTCTCGTTTCCGTTTCTTCACTGCTTTAAAAATTGCGTGTGCCACAGCTTCAGAGGTCATCATCTTACTTTCATCCTGGGGAGACGTTTTTTGAATACTTCCATCCGCGGTAAGGGCATTTTTTCTGATATTAGAAGCGGTAAATCCAGGGGAAGCGACGAGCACATGTACACCTCTATGCATCACTTCTGTTCTTAAAGCTTCAAAAAATCCGTTCATAGCATATTTAGAAGCTGTATAAGCAGTACGCGCCGGCGTACCACGGTGTCCGTTAATAGAGGAGATACCTACAATGGAACCTTTACTTTTTAGAAGGTAAGGTAAACAATATTGGGTGGCATAAACGGCTCCATAAAAGTTGATGTCCATCACCTTTTTAAAAACTGCTAAATCTAGTTCTTCGAATAAGGCACGCATCGTAATACCTGCATTGTTGATGAGCATATCAATTTTGCCAAACTTCTGAATAGTTTTTTGAACCAATGCTTTATGCTCTTTTTCAACGCTCACATCTGCTTGGAGTGCTAGATGGTCAATTTCTAATTGTGTAAGCGTCCTACTCGTCTTTTGAAGATTATCTCTATTTCGGCCGGTAATGACTGGTCTATATCCAGCTTTTCCAAACACTTCTGCACACGCTTTTCCAATCCCTGAAGTTCCTCCTGTAATGATTACAACTTTGTCGTTCATTATAGATTTTGGTATTCTTCGTATTACTTACTAGGAGTTGTCTAATTTTCTATAGCTCCGCTAATCTGCATAGCGATTTCATTCAATTCTTCAGCCGTAAATTTTAACTTAGGTTTTCTGAAGTCAATATCAAACATACTGTTCAGAGGGACGAGGTGTACATGCGCATGAGGCACTTCAAGTCCCACTACTGCTATTCCTATGCGTAAACAAGGTATGGCTTTTTGGATACCTAAAGCTACTTTTTTTGAAAAAATTTGAAGTCCACTAAGTGTTTCATCATCTAAATCAAAAATATAGTCTACTTCCTTTTTAGGGACGACTAACGTGTGGCCTTTAGCAATCGGATGAATATCCAAAAAGGCAAGATATTTACCTTCCTCAGCAACAATATAGCCTGGAATTTCTTTATTGATGATTTTGGTAAATATGCTTGCCATTTTCTAAACTATGAAAATCAACTGTAATTTAACTTCTCGCTCCTGATTTTACAAAACGGATTAACCTACAGTCCAATTGAAAGAATCTCAAATTTCATTTTTCCAGCAGGAGCATTTACAGTAGCAACTTCTCCTATTTTTTTTCCTAATAGCCCTTGCCCAATAGGCGATTTTACAGATATCTTCCCTGATTTAAGATCTGCTTCTTCTTCAGAAACGATAGCGTAAGTAAATTCTCGTCCGTTATTTTGGCTTTTTATTTTTACTTTAGTTAAAATAGAGACCTTTGAAATATCAACATCATCCTCGCAGATTACTCTCGCCTTAAAGACTGTTTCTTCTAGCTTAGAAATCTTAAGTTCTAACAGTCCCTGAGCATCTTTTGCTGCTTCGTATTCAGCGTTTTCACTTAAATCACCTTTTTCTCTAGCTTCAGCAAGTTGTTTGGCAACTTTTGCTCTTTCTTTTGTTTTAAGTTCTTTTAACGCATCCTTGAGTTTTTGTAGTCCTTCTTCTGTGTAATAAGATACATTTTCCATAGTCGCATAAAGTTTTAGTAAATTCTTTCTAACAATAGTTTATCACTTCTAAAAGTGTTGGAGCCAACAACACTTCACTAAGCCTATGAAGTCTCTATCAGGCTGTATTGTTTTAGGCTAACTAACAAGAATAAAAGATATTATTTAACATTCAAAAAATAATTAAATAAGGGCAAAATTTCAAAAAATATTTTAAATTTTTACATCTAAATTAACTAACTACAAACCCCAATAATACGCTTTAATTTTTTAAAAAATCTTAAAATTTAGCCATTGTATATCTATGCAACAAGAAGCCTAAAAATAACGGCAAAATAAGTGTATGGTGTAGCTATGAAGTAGATAGTTGATGAATAAGCAATATGAATTATCATTTAGCTATAAGCAAGAGTATAAAGCCTATGACAACCAGCCAAAATTTATAAACACTTATTGCAGGAATTATCACAAATTGTAATTGCATTCCTATAGCTATGAGTACAGTTAATATAGCAACGATCTTTAGTATCAATTTCGTTTTTTGACTCATATTGATTGCTCTTGTTTCTGATTATAAATATAGAAGCTAATTTTTTTTCACCCAAAAGAGCACAAATTTTATAAACGGTAAATTAGTTCTGGGTTCTGGGTTCTGGGTTCTGAGTTCTGAGTTCTGAGTTCTGAGTTCTGAGTTCTGGGTTCTGAGTTCTGAGTTCTGAGTTCTGGGTTCT
>JAKSDE010000075.1 GCA_022360235.1 Cytophagales bacterium | reverse complement strand
TTACCTTAAAGGTAGAGTAGGAGCTGGGCTGAATGCGCTTTTAGCAGCTATAGGTTTCAACTTAAGCCTTCTGTTAGCCTAGATTTCAGCCTTAGAGTTGAGGAAAGTAGAATTTATTTGTTCGTATTTTCTGTTCTCCTCCTTGTCAAAACTTCTAGGAATATGTTGTAGGAAATTTGTGCTTGGTAAAACCGTGAAGAGTTCTTAAGGGCCGACTACATAGAAGTATATTGGAACACATTGATTCGCCTCTAAGTCTTCTTCAAACAAAAGGTAGTCTCTGCCTTTTTGGGTTTTCAATTCTGCTATGACCTCAAACTCAGCGGGCACACACATCAGAGCCTTATCGTTGCACTTATTAGCTATGAACAATAGTGCACCAAAGATAGCTAAGATATAATTTTTAGTGTAATTTAAATAAATCATTGGCACTTAAAACTCAAAGATACAAAAAAATATTTTTAAATACAAAGAAAAATCTTCTTTTTTTAATTTTATTGTTATTTTTGTTAGCTTTGTAGAGAGCTAGTCTTTCCTAGGTAAAGTATAGCTTTTTTAAGTTTAGTCGAGTGCCCGCCTTCGCTAGAAGGTATAACTCACTATACTTTCCTGGCGTAAAGTAGTTCGCTCTGAAGCTTTCGGTCTAACTGGCAGGGAGAGAAAATGGAAAAATTTGCTGTTAAGAATCCACAAGCTTAAGCTCTTGGGCGGTATCGGTTCCCATATTGATAGAAAACATACGCCCACTAACGCCGATGCTTCCAAAACCCCTCTCAATGAAGAGCTATTGGCTGATAAAGCCCAAGTATCGCTCCAAGAAGCTGTCGAGGCGAGAATCCGAGAGGGCTACCGAGCAGCAAAGCGTATTCGAAAGGATGCGGTCAAAGCTTTAGGGATCATTCTGTCTGGGAGTCATCAGAGGATGAAAGAAATAGAAGCCAATGACCAACTCTTTGCTAGCTGGAAGAAAAAAAACTATAGCTTTATGTGCGCTGAGTTTGGGGCTCAAAACTTAGTGCGTTTTACCCTTCATAGAGATGAAAAGACGCCTCATATTCACTGTGTGGTAGTTCCTCTTACCAAAGATGGGCGTCTTTCAGCCAAGGATTTACTGGGTGGAAGAATGATTCTTAAGGGCTATCAGGATCGCTATTCCCAGGCGATGGGTTGTTTTGACTTACATCGAGGAGTAGCTCAAGAACTGACAGGAAGGGTTCATCAAACAAGCCAACAGTATTACCGAGCGCTGAATCAGCTACACCAAGACATCCATGAGAAGGTTAGAGAAATTGGTGTGAAAAATGGCTTGAAGCCCAAGTCTGCCCAAGAGCCTATAGAAGAAGAGTTGCAAAAGAGTTACCAAGTCATAGCAGATTTGCAACTCCAGGCAAAAACTCAAGAGAACGCCTTGAAAAACCTTCAAAGATCTAATTTGAAGCGGATCTACAGCGTATTAAACAAGAAGTTAACCTTTTACAGCATGCTTGTTCTATGGGTTATGAGCTTGACAAAGCCAAAAGCACTAAGCAAGAAGTTGTCTTAGTGAAAGCAGGCGATCGCCTCCTATGTAGACAATCTCCTACTACCCATAAGTGGATCTACTTTTCTGCTGTCGATGACAAGGATAAAGGGACTATTGTCGATTTTATGCTGAATCGCGGGTATTCTTTCGAGCAAATCAGAGGACTTAGTAGTGCGCATTTAGATAAAAGCATTCTTTTAAAACAAGCAAGTCTGCCTGCCAGCCCCGTCTATGATAGTGCTACCGACCAAAAAATAGCTGCCACGGCTATGGAGCTATTCCAGCCTGTTGCTGTTGCTACTTACTTACAAAAGAGAGGGATCAAGGATAGCATCAGTGATGCTTACAAGAATCTTCAAGTCAATGAGTATGAAGCTGTGTTTGAACTCTATAGAAATGTCAATAAGCAGGGTGAAGGAGCTCTTTGTAGTACGATAAAGTACTGCCTAGCTAGGGATGGTCAAAGTAGGCATTATTTTCAGAAGGGTCTGCCAAGGGGAGTTGCCGTGTTCACCGATGAGAACTATGCTCGCGTAATCATCACCGAGAGTCCTATAGATGCTTTAAGTCACAAGCAGCAACATGAAGCTGAAAGGTCGATGTATGTGTGTACGTGTGGAAATATCAGTCATAGTGTTGGGGAAGAGCTGTTTCAAATCCTCGGTCATGCTCAACAAGAGGGTAAAGAAGTTGTGCTTGCTTTTGATAAGGACAAGGCAGGTGAACGAATGCGATCTCAGCTAGGATCGTATCTTCAAGAACAATCTTGCAGCTACAAGGTGATCACTCCCCCAGAAGGCAAAGACTGGAATGAAGCTTTATGTCATGAGGTTTCGGCTATCAAATCGCTTAGAGAGGAGCTGTGTGAGGGTGGTGCGTTGATAGACTTTGCTACGTATCAAGAAAAGTTTACTGCGCTCTGCCAGCAACGTGGTCTTGCTTTCAAGACGAAGTATCATTCAGAGCAAGACTTAGAGAATCTGGCGTATTTTACTGAAAAGCTGGAGTTAAAAAGCTCTGCTTGCTTGAAGGTTCCTGCCGCCGCGGCCAAAAGTGTTGCTAGAAGTAACGTAGGGTTGAATCTAAAAAGTTGGTTTGAGCAAGGATCTGAAGAAAATGAGTCCAGGTTATGGAAAAAACCTCCCCTTTGGATTAGGGTACAGCCTTGCTATGGATGAAGAAGAGGTGGATGACTAGTTCCTTGCTGGGAACGGGCAAAGCTATGATAGCTGAGCAAGCTCTTGTCTGTTTAGGCCAGTAGCTTTGGCAATACTTTCTAAGCTGAAACCTTGTTTAATAAGGTTCTTAGCCGTTTCAAGAATTCCTTTTTTCATCCCTTCTTGCATCCCTTTTTTCATCCCTTCTTGTCTTAATTTATCTGGGTATTTCATAACCTCCATCCTGATATTTTCATTAGTGATAAGTTCTAAGAGTAAATTCCGAGCTTGAGCTCCCTTATTTTCAGCGCTTTGATTAAGAAGATACAGCAAACTGCTAGCAATATACGAAGGATCAAGGGAAGATAAAAATTCTGCAGAAAAGCTTTTCACTAAACCAGTAAAATCTCCACGCTCGCTTTCTTTATAAAGCGTCTGGAAGAGTGCAGAAGTTCCATGCTTTAACAGCTCTTCCCTACTAAAAGTACTCAGGTCCAAGAGCATAAACTGCTCTAACAGCTTAAAAGCACGCGC
>JAKSDE010000301.1 GCA_022360235.1 Cytophagales bacterium | reverse complement strand
GAAAAGGGGATAAGGAGATGATAGAGCTGCTAGCAAAGAATGGAGCTGACCTGGGCGTAGAAGACGTACAGGGACGTTCGTTGGCCTATGTTGCTTGTGAGCAAAACCAGCAAGAAATTCTCCCCCTTCTCAGAGCGTTGCATCTCCTTGACAAACCTAGTAAGGAAGGCGACACGCCCTTGACAAAAAGTATCCAATTAGGAAATATAGAGGTAGCTAGACGCCTCCTTGCCGCAGGAGCTAGTGTCCATAATAACTGCAAGGGTTTGTCTCCTTTACATTACGCAGCTATTAAGGGGGATAGAGAAATAACAGAACATCTCCTCAATAAAGGCGCCGCTGTGGAGGCAACCAATAATGATGGTGAGACGCCGCTGCACATGGCAGCTTTCAATGGCCATCAAGAGGTGGCAGAAATACTTTTAGAAAAGGACGCTGCCGTGGAGGCAACAAATAATGCTGGTAGTACGCCGCTGCACTTGGCAGCTCAAGAAGGCCAGAAAGCGGTAGCAGAAGTACTTTTAGCTAAGAAAGCGAATAAAGAGGCAAAAGATAGCTGGGGTCATACGCCCCTGCACGAAGCAGCTAGAAATGGCCGCAAAGAGGTAGCAGAATATCTGATAGAGCAGGGCGTCGCTGTGGAGGCAACAAATAATGCTGGTGAGACGCCGCTGCACTGGACAGCTCAAGAAGGCCAGAAAGAGGTAGCAGACTTACTTTTAGCCAACGGCGCTGCCGTGGAGACAACAACTCAGGCTGGTAGTACGCCGCTGCACTTGGCAGCTCAAGAAGGCCAGAAAGAGGTAGTAGAAGTACTTTTAGAAAAGGGCGCAGAAGTGGAGGCAACAAATAATGCTGGTTGGACATCCCTGCACAGGGCAGCCGAGAAAGGCCACAAAGAGATCGCAGCACTCCTTTTAAGGCAAGGCGCCGCTATCAATACAACAGATAAGGGTGGTAATACGCCTTTGCACTTCGCAGCAGCGCAGGGTAATTCGAGCATCGTAAGGCTACTTGTAGCTCGAGGCGCTGCTGTAGAAGCGGAGAACAATACACAAACCACCCCTCTTGTCCAAGCGGTATACAACAAGCATAACGAAGTAGTGGCTTGCTTGTTAAGTAGGGGTGCTAATCCATCCCCGGTAACCCCTGAAGGGCTTCCG
>JAKSDE010000278.1 GCA_022360235.1 Cytophagales bacterium | reverse complement strand
CTCACAAAAACTCATCTATAGCGTAGCAATATTGGCAAGAAAAACCTTTATGGCACGCCAAAACCTTGCAAAAAAATAGCAGGCCCTATCAAGCATAGAGATCCGCCTTTGAAAAATGTTTAAAATTCCCAGCGAAGTGCGGCCAAAAATTGGCGTGTTTGAGGAGTAAAGCGACGAGTTGACCAATTTTTAGCACGTAGCGCAGGAATTTTAGCCATTTTTCAACAGCGGTGAGGGCCCCCGGCAGGGGAACAAAAAGTAAGGGCTAAGCCCGATAAATGACGAACTTAGCCTGTTGCCAAACGCATCAAAAATAGAATCATCGAGCGTTATTAAGGGTCGACTAGTTACTGGCTTTTGCTTAGCTCGCATACCAATTACATACTAGGCCTTTCATCTCCTTGCTGAACTCAAGGGCCATTCGGCTGTAGATTGATAAAAAATAAGCTAGTATATTTATGCTTTCTTCTAAATTCTTATGGCTAATCTTTGTATTGTCTTTATGGGTACCCCTGCGTTTGCTGTACCTAGCTTAGAGATTTTGTTTGCTCATCATTACAATGTAGTCGCTGTTGTGACTGCCCCAGACAAACCCAAGGGGAGAGGGCAAAAGGTTATGCCTTCTCCCATTAAAGAAGTAGCACAGCAGTACCACCTGCCTATTTTACAGCCTACCAATCTTAAAGACCCTTCTTTCATTCAAACACTTGAAAGTTATCAAGCTAACCTTCAGGTAGTCGTAGCCTTCAGAATGTTACCACAAGTCGTGTGGGCGATGCCTGTCTTAGGAACATTTAATCTACATGCTTCACTTCTGCCTCAATATAGGGGCGCTGCTCCTCTTCATTGGGCTATCATCAATGGAGAACAAGAAACAGGCGTTACTACCTTTTTATTAGAACAAGCTATTGATACAGGAAATATTATCTTTCAGGAAAAGGAACCCATCTATGAAAATGATACAGCAGGTACTTTATACGAACGTTTAATGCACAAAGGTGCCCAATTAGTGTTAAATACTGTCAAGGCTATAGAACAGGGTACCCATCGTCCTATAGCACAGGCTTCTATTGAAGCAGGACTACTTAAAAAAGCACCGAAAATTTATAAGAAAGACTGTCAAATAGACTGGCATCAACCTTCAGAAGCTATTCGTAACTTTGTCAGAGGATTAGCCCCCTCTCCAACGGCCTGGACAACATGGGGAGGAAAACACTTTAACATACTTCAGGTCGAAAAAGCAGGAGTCACAAAAAGTAACTTACAACCCGGCGAAATTAGTTCAGATAGGAAGCACTATTTACACATAGGCACAAAAGATGACGTGCTCGCTATAAAGACACTTCAGCTAGCAGGAAAGAAGCCAATGGATATACAAACTTTCTTGAGAGGGAATAAACTTTGAGTAGTAGGCTTTACTTCGAGATCAACGAAATGGTAACTACTGAAGACTGAAAATGCAAGGACACAACATAGCTTAATAAATGAATAAAAAGTAGTATTTTCGAAGATATAAAAATTTTTATGACGATGGATGACATTCAAAAACAATTAGAGAAAGTAAAGGATGCGATGGAGAAGGCTTATAAGCACACCCAAGTAGAATTTAGTAAAATTCGTGCAGGCAAAGCTATGCCTAGTATACTCGATAGTGTTAAAGTCACTTATTATGGTAATCCAACGCCTATCCATCAAATTGCCTCTGTGAATACACCTGACGCTAGAACGATTGTGATTAAGCCTTGGGAGAAAAGCTTCATCTCTGAAATTGAAAAAGCGATTCGTGAGTGTGATATAGGCCTAACACCGCAAAATGACGGGGAACTAATTAGAATCAATATTCCCCCCCTCACAGAAGAACGTAGAGGGCTTTTAGTAAAACAAGTAAAAAATGAAACAGAGAAAGGCAAAGTAGGTATGCGAAACGCACGAAAAGAAGTAAAAGAGACATTGAAGAGGTTGCAAAAAGAAGGGATCGCTGAAGATGAAATAAAAAGAGCAGAAGAAAAGGTACAGGAGCTAACAGATGCTTACGTAGGCAAGATTGACAAATTGATGACCCATAAAGAAACAGAAATCATGGAGGTGTAACTTCATTGATTTGTTGATTGCGTACTAGTTCTTAGTTTCTGGTTCCTGGTTCGATATAGTCGACCCTTAACAAGTATTAAATACTGTGTTTTGCACTTAAAATGACGATCTTAGTTCACAAAAACTCATGTATAGCGTAGCAATATTGGCAAGAAAAACCTTTATGGCACGCTAAAACCTTGTAAAAAATAGTATGCCCTATGCTCGGTAAAGCACCTAATCAAGACCCAAGTGTTCTACAGTCCCCTATCGAAACCCGGAACTCAGAACTCGGAACCCGGAACCCAGAACTCGGAACTAAAAAATAGCACCATCGAGCGTTATGAAGGGCCGACGATATAGTCGGACTAGTACATTTTTAATGCTATAAGGCTATCGACTATAGAAATAAGATTTATCAGGTATCAGTCGCCCATTAACTACAATTTATAGGGCAGAAAGGCACGAACGTCTGCGCCATACCGATGGATTTCTCTAATAAGCGTAGAACTGATGGATGCGTATTTAGGAGAGGTAATCAATAAGACCGTTTCTAGTTGATTATTCAAATATTTATTGACTTGTGCCACCCTATTTTCATATTCAAAATCAGTGGTATTTCTTAGCCCTCGCAATATATAGCTTGCACCATGAGTTTTAGCTAAGGTGGAGGTAAGCTCGTTATAGGTAATCACTTTGACATTACTGTACTTCTCAAAAGTCTTTTCAATACAAGCGATTATTTTTTTCAGCGGGAAATAACGTTCTTTTTCTTGATTATGACCTATTCCAATGATAATCTCATCAAAGAGTTGTAGCCCTCTTACAACAATGTCCTCATGTCCTTTCGTAAAAGGATCGAACGAGCCAGGGAAAATTGCTATCTTTTTCATAGTTTCTTTTGACAAAGATGTGCATTAAGTATATCAAAGTAAGTAGGGGGAGCAGTCTTGTAAAAATTATATCGAAATTGCAAGTGAGCCGGTCTTTTACCTAAAGCCACTTTTCGTATATAGTTATAAGCTTTTCTATAAGCTAAAGAGCTTTTTGTCATATTCCCCCAGAAAATAACTTCGTGAAAATTGGGATCAAGCTTCAGTGCCTGCATTACAATCAAAATATAATTCAGGAATTCGTCACTGTTTTGGTACATAAATCTGTTATAATAAAGTAGCCTATCTTTTTGCATAACAGTGATGTGCATATGGTGCGGCTCAGTCAAAACGAATACAGCAGGGAATCTTTTTAATTTTCTTTCACGCATGTATACCCATATGCCTTCGATAAAACTACTTCCTTGATGGATAACCTTAAAATTCGTACGACTATAAGTTTGGGGGAACCAATCCAAAAGCAACTGGTTTACAGCAAAGGCTACGGTCATATTTAAGGAGGGATGCGTGAAATACTTGACTACTTCTACAGCTGTATCAACAGGGCAAGCTAGCTTTAAATAATCAGCAACGTTGTCCTCTTGAAAAAACGAGGTAGGGAATAATGTATACTTTTGGTTTTTAATACACAGGGTAACTGCTGACCAAAATCCAACCGTCAAAAGAGCGTGCTTATTATAAAGCGGCTCAATAGCACTAATTAGTTCATTTTCGACCTCACACTTTAGCTTATACTCTTCTAAGAGTAGACATTGGTGCGTAACTTCATCAATACAGCATAGTTGTAAGTTAGTATGATCTAAGCTAATAGCTAGATGATATTGATGAAGCTTGTTCATATTCAAGTGTTTGTCCTTGATGGAAAGGATTGTTTTATAGTTTGGTGTTTCTTCTAATAAAATACCTGCCATAGACTGTTCTCAATTACCTACTAGAGCAACTGCTATTCTTGTGTCGCTTCTATCTTTTTGCTATTTAGCTAAGATTAAAAGAAGCTTACTTACCTTTTTCTACCTAGTTGCTGTGCATCCTGTTCGGCGAACGAAATGTACGCTTGCAGAGTAACTAACTTAAAGTTAAGCTATAATGATGTAGCTTTCCACTATTCTTTTGATGTTTAATAAATTTAAATTTATGAGCTTACAACATCGGAGCAGTTAATTTGAATAATAGACTGAAGTTATGCATAAAAATTGTACAACCCATACTCCTATTTTCTTTATTCTACTATTCACATCTACGTGGGCTTCTAATGCCTCCAAAGCGCTAATCATAACTGATAGAGCTCCTAAAATAGCACCGATACTAAGGAGTGCCTTATACATTCTCTCAAGTTCTACTTCCAAAAATAGTACTTCCCAACCGAATCATGGTACTTCCTACCTCCACAGCAATTTTGTAATCGCTACTCATACCCATCGATAACTCCTCCATAACCACATGAGGCAGTTGATAGTGTTGCTTGATCTGTTCAAAAAGTATTTTAAGCTTTACAAACGCTTCTTTCACTTGAGCTTTGTCATTCGTGTTAGGAGCTATACCCATTAGTCCCCGTATCTTTACATACTTCATGGTACGTAGCTCATCAGCGTTCAGGACTTCAAAAAGTTCTTTTTCCGATAGTCCAAACTTCGTTTTTTCTTGGGCAATACGTACTTGCAAAAGACAAGGAAGCGGTCGACGATTTTTCGCCCCTTCCTTATTAATAGTTTTTAGTAAACTTAGACTATCTACAGAATGAATAAGATAGATAAAGGGAGCAATATATTTTACCTTGTTACGTTGAAGGTGACCAATCATGTGCCAACGAATATCTTTAGGAAGCTTTTCATGTTTTTCAATCAGTTCCTGCACTCTGTTCTCTCCCAAATCACGACACCCTTCTTCATAAGCTTGCATAATAAGGCGAGGAGGCTTTGTTTTAGTCACTGCTACAAGTACAACCTCCTTATCTGCTAAATCTTTTTTTAATTGCTGAAGACTTTGTTGGATATCCATGCTCCCCAAGATGAAAAAATAGGTTGTAAAAATGAATAGTCGACCCTTAATAACACTCGATGGTTCTGTTTTTGAGGCGTTTTGTAGCAGGCTAAGTACGTCATTTAACGTGCTTATCCACTACAGTTTGCTTCCCCTGCCGGGGGCCCTCACCGCTGTTGAAAAATGGCTAAAATTCTTGCGCTCCGTGCTAAAAATTGGCCAACTCGTCGCTGTACTCCTCAAACACGCCAATTTTTGGCCGCACTTCGCTGAGAATTTCTTCACGCCATTTTTCAAAGGCGGATCTCTATAATTGATAGGGCCTGCTATTTTTTTGCAAGGTTTTGGCGTGCTATAAAGGTTTTTCTTGCAAATATTGTTACTCTATAAATAAGTTTTTATGAGCTAAGATAGCCATTTTAAGTGTAAAAATACCGTATTGAATACTTGTTAAGGGCCGACTAAATAGGCTAATAAAATTATTATTAACTTAGAATAGCTATTTTTGTTGTTATAAATGAATAAGTGGGTGATAAAAAAGCTTATAATACTTAGTACTTGGCTGGTTACCTTAGGATTTGCTCAAGAAAAGCCTCCCGAAGGAATTCTACCCAAAGAGCAAATGGCAGAAATATTGATAGATCTACAGATTGCAGCAGTGAGGGCAAATAATTATAGTAATAATGAAGACTCAGCAAGAATGTTTCTGAAGAAAGCTACATTTTCTATCTATAAAAAGCATGGTATTGAGGAAGAAGCTTTTCAAAAAAGTTATCGTTACTACTTAGAACACCCGAGTGAGATGGAAGACATCTATAAATCAGTGATCGATGGTTTGAGCTTAAAGGAACGTTTAGCAAAATAGAAATAGGTAAACATGGTACGTGATGAATTTCATGAAGGAGATAGGGTAAGAGTAGGTAGCCAGAAAAAAGTAGGAAAAATTTTGAGGATAGATAAGGGAAAAGCAGTGATAGCAGTAGGAACCCTCAAGTTAAAAGTCGTATTAAGCCAACTTGAAAAAGTAGAAGAGGATATAGAAAAAACTTTACCACAGCGTGAAAAAAGACAAGCTTTAAGTGTTGTTAATAGGGGCAGTGATGAATTCATCAACTTTCAGCCAGCCATTGATCTGCATGATATGTATGTACAAGAAGCCTTAGATGCTTTAGACAAATTTATCGACAAAGCAAAACTCCTGGGGCATACACGTTTAAAAGTTATTCACGGCAAAGGCAAAGGTATTCTTCGCAAAGTTGTGAAAACGCACTTGCAGTCACACAGTCAGATTAAAGAAGTGGTTGACAACCACCCTTATAGGGGAGGTATAGGGGTGACCTTTGTAGAATTAAGGTAATCTATAAACATTTATTAAAGAGATAACTTATGAGTGATGACGATGTTTTGTAACAGTTTATATAGAAATTATTTATACAGCCTACTTGTATTGCTAAGCATTAGTTTCTATGCAAGAAGCCAATCAATTTATAGTACCGATCGGCAGCTTATTACGCCCGATTTTCCTTTTGATATTCAACACCCTGTTCTAAGTCCTGATGGAAAAACATTGTACTTTACTGTACGAAGACACCCCGCTAATCTTAGCGGCCTAGCTAACAAGGGGGATATTTGGTATATGACAATGGATAAAGATGGCCAATGGAGCCTTCCGAACAATCTCGGTGATTCTATTAATGATTTAGCCCAAAATGCAGTCATTGGTTTTGCCGAAGGAGGGCAACACCTATACCTTATGGGTAGTTATGGTAATAAGTCTGTTATAGGCATGGCTAAAAAAGAGGGAACTACTTGGCATAAACCTGAACCCCTTCAAATTGATTATTTTCAAAATAAGTCAAGCCATCTGAGTGGTTGTTTGTCTAAAAATGGAAAAGTAATGATACTATCTATGCAATCCTCCATAGCCTATGGACCAGAAGATCTGTATATAAGTTTTGCTAAAGAGGATGGAACCTGGTCAGAGCCAGTGAATCTAGGGTTGTGTATTAACTCTTCTTTTCAAGATATCAACCCTTCTCTTGCTTCAGATGACAGCACCTTGTTTTTTGCTAGTAATCGACATGGAGGTAGCATGGGGATCTATATGGCTAAAAGATTAGACGATACTTGGACAAACTGGAGTCCTCCTCAAAAGCTGCACCTCGAAGTTAACGCACAAGGTAGCGACCGTGCTTTTCTATTAGCTCCTGATAAAAAATATGCCTACATCTTATCAGTATTAGATAGTAAGACGAAAGGCAATTTGTATCAAATAGCTTTGGAAGGGCAAGAACACGCTGAGCAGGAAAAAAGCAAGGAGGCTGAAGAAGGTAGTGTATCTATTCCTAGAGAAATATCGGTCTATGGAAAAGTTTACGATAAACATACCAACCTTCCGATAGGAGCTAGTGTAAGCTTTAAAAGCCATACAGATGAGAATATAGCCTATAAAGTGACTACCGATGAGCATGCTGGGGCTTATACTGTAAAAATAGCTCCTGCAATGACGTATAATGTAGTGATTTCAGCCGAGAATTTTTGGCCATTAGACACTACTTTGGTACTTGATACCCACTCGCCAGCAGCTATTGAATATGATTGGGGGCTTGTTCCTATGAAGCAAGGAGCAACTATTCAACTCCACCAAGTACTTTTTGAAAAGGCTTCTGCACAGCTTTTAGATAGTATACAAGTTGAATTAGATTATTTAGCCGATTTTATGAAAACCCATTCTGGTATGACCATCGAAGTGGTAGGTCATACAGACAATCAGGGTGCGTTTCAATTGAATTTAAGCCTGTCTCAAGAAAGAGCAGGCGTTGTTAGAGATTATTTGGTAGAAAAGGGAGTAGCTCCTGACAGAATCAGGGTTAAAGGGTATGGAAGTACACAACCGATAGCAAGTAATAGTACTGAAGAAACAAGAAAGCTAAATCGAAGAGTTTCTTTTATAATAGTTAATTTTTGAAAAAATTGAGCGTCTCAACAGGGAGACAAAACTAGCACAAGCACGATTTACCTAAACTTGTTGTAGGGTAATACATTTCAAACACAATGCTTTACTTATTCGGGGCAGTTTTGAATAATGTGTAATCTCCCTTATATTTGTGAATTAACTTTTAAATAGTCTAAAAAATGGCTAAAGTTTGTGATATTACCGGTAAGCGACCCCAAAAAGGAAACAATGTTTCTCATGCAAACAATAAGACAAGGAAGTGGTTTCATCTTAATCTTCAAACGAAAAGATTTTATATCCCTGAAAAAGATCAGTGGGTCAAACTAAGGGTATCTACTTCTATTCTAAGAACCATCCACAAAAATGGTATTCATGCTGTCCTAAAAAAGGCGAGAAAACAAGGTACCTTAGCTAAAAAATTCTGGAATTTAACTTCTAGTAACTAAGCTTTTTAATAGAAATACTAATGGCAAAAAAAGGCAACAGAGTACAAGTAATCTTAGAGTGTACGGAGCATAGAAAAAGTGGTTTGCCGGGAACTTCAAGATACACTACTACAAAAAATAGAAAGAATACAACAGATAGATTAATGCTTAAAAAGTATAATCCCATGCTTAAAAAACATACCGTTCATAAAGAAATTAAATAGACATGGCCAAAAAAGTAGGTAATACACTTAAAAAAACAGAGAGTAAAAACTTTGCCAAGGTTATCAAATCTGTCAAATCTCCTAAGACAGGAGCATACACCTTTAAAGAAGAAATCGTTTCCTTAGAGGCTGTTAAAGAAAGCATTAGCCGAAAAAGCGAGTAAGGGTAACTTCATAAGGAATGTGTATATGCGTAGTAAAGTCCCATGAGAGGGACTTTTTTATTATATTAGTTCGTCGACCCTTAACAAGTATTCAATACTGTGTTTTTACACTTAAAATGACTATCTTGGCTCACCAAAACTCATGTATAGCGTAGCCATATTGGCAAGAAAAACCTTGATGGCACTACAAAACCTTGCAAAAGATAGATAGATCCGCCTTTGAAAAATGGCGTTAAGGGGGCTGTAGAAAACTAAGTAGGAATTGCTTCAATTCAGTCATTGTTTACCCGCTTATAGTCAAATACGGTGCTCAAGGAGGTATAACGAGCCACTTTTTGACAGGGAAAGGAGTGTTTTCTACAGTCCCCTATCGGAACTCGGAACTAAGAGCTAAAAAAGTAGAACCATCGAGCGTTATGAAGGGGCGACTAGTTCGTTTTAAGTACCCATTATCATGAAGATTTTACAGTTTTTTTCAAAAGAAAAAAAAGCACTCGATAAGGGATTAGAGAAAACCAAGGCCTCTTTCTTTTCTAAACTCAGTAAAATAATCGTTGGCAAGTCTAAAGTAGATGATGAAGTCTTAGATACGTTAGAAGAAGTTTTAATCACTTCTGATGTAGGTATTGAAACAACCCTAAAAATTATTCAACGGCTAGAAACACGTGTAGCAAGCGGTAAATATCTAAATACGCGTGAGTTAGATGCTATTCTCAAAGAAGAAATTGCTGCACTTCTTACAGAAAATAATACAAAAGATTTTGAAGCATTTGTTACGCTTCCAGCTCAGCAACCCTATGTGATACTGGTAGTGGGCGTCAATGGTGTAGGCAAAACTACTACTATAGGGAAGCTAGCTGCTCAATTTAAGAAACACGGTAAGAAAGTGATCGTAGGTGCAGCAGATACTTTTAGAGCTGCTGCTGTAGATCAACTTAAACAATGGGGTGAAAGGGTAGGTGTACCTGTAGTAACACATGGTATGCATACAAGCCCATCTGCTGTAGCTTATGATACGGTAAAAGAAGGCACTGAGACACAAGCTGATGTGGTTATTATCGATACAGCAGGCAGACTACACACAAAGGTTAACTTGATGAATGAGTTGGCTAAAATTAAAAGCGCTATACAAAAATTTGACGCTCAAGCTCCCCATGAAGTGTTGTTGGTTTTAGACGGCAGTACAGGACAAAATGCTTTTATACAGGCTGAAGCATTTACGAAAGCAACAGAGGTAACTGCCTTAGCCATCACTAAACTAGATGGTACTGCTAAAGGAGGCGTAGTGATCGGTATCTCTGACCAATTT
>JAKSDE010000485.1 GCA_022360235.1 Cytophagales bacterium | reverse complement strand
TAAGAAGTAGAGGTTCACGCCCTTCGTTGTTTTTCATTAGACTCAGAACCTCGGTCTAACTAAAATAAGGTGCAAAAATTATGACTATTTCTACAATCACTACAACCACAGCATTAATGAACTATTTCACTTTAGATCACGTTATCGTCTACCTATTCTTGCTCGCTACCCTACTGGCGGGCTGGTATGTAGGCAGAAAAAACAAAACTATTGACGACTACGCCCTTGGCGGAAGGACATTTCCTCCGTCTGATCGAAGCAAGGCAAATGCTTTTTTCTTCTGCGAACCCTTCCCCAGAAAAAGAACGGTTGTCAAGCGCTCCCCTGGATACCACCCACCCAGAATACCTCACCTGGCGCCAGGCTCCTCTGCTGATCACCATCCTTGGCGGAGTAGGCTTGTATCCCCTTGACAAGCTGAAAGTGACGCTTAAAATAGAACGCACTGACAGCCTTAGTCCCTTGCACAGCATCCGCTACAGCTTAGACCTGTACCATGACGACCAGAGCGAAAAGCTGATCCTGAAAGCCTCAGAGCGTTTAGAGACCGGAATGAGGGCCATGCAACTAGCCATGGCAGCACTGACCCAAGCCTTAGAAAACTACCGCTCGGAGCAACTAGAAAAGCAGAAGCCCAAGCAACCCGAAAAGAGACTCCTGACAGCAGCAAGAGAGCGAAAAGCCATCCAGTTCCTCAAGCGCACTGACCTGATGGAGGCCACCGACCAGCTGATCGAACAAAGTGGCGTTGTAGGCGAAAAGATCAATCGTCAAATCCTTTAGTATGTGTACACGACCCGCTTAAGGGAGCAACCCCTGCATGTGATCTGCTTAGGGGCCTCAGGAACCGGCAAGACCTACCTTCAGGAACGCGTCAGTGACCTGATCCCGGAAGAAGGCAAAGTAAGCGGCACGGCCATCTCAGAAAACGCCCTTTATTACGCCCAGGACTTGAAGCTCCCGCATAAACTGTTCATCATCGAAGACCTTGACGGAGCCAGCCATGTGTTGTATGCCTTAAGAGAGCTTCAAACCAAATCCAGTATCCGCAAGATCGTGACGCACAAAGACAACAAAGGGAACATGAAAACGATCATAGTAGAAGTAGAAGGCCCGATCAGCTTCACGGGCACCACGACGCATGAACGCTTGTATGAAGACAATGCGAATCGTTGTTTACTGCTTTATCTGGATGGCTCAAGGCAGCAGCATGAAGCCATCATGGAGCACCAAAGGAAACGTTCAGCCGGCAAGATCAATAAGCAGCAAGTACAAGAGAGTAAAGAATTTTTACGTGACGTTCAAAGTGTGTTGAAACCTATCGCCGTTAGAAATCCTTATGCTGAGCACCTTCACATCCCTCAGACCGTTTTTAAACCGCTCCGAACCAACGCCCATTACCTAGCTTTTGTTGAAGCCATCACTTTTTATCATCAATACCAAAGAGAAGTAAAGAGCGACCCGGATACAGGAGAACGCTACATCGAAAGCAGTTTATCAGATATAGAAGGAGCCAATGCGTTGCTCAAAGACGTGCTGCTAGCCAAGAGCGATGAGTTGACCAAAGCCTGTAGAAACTTCTTTGAACTCCTGAAAACACGCGTATCCCAAGCCCAGCAAACCTGCTTCTATCGTGGAGAAGTACGCAAGTGGATGCGTATCAATCCGCACACCCTGCGCTACTACCTCAAGCAACTGGTCCAATATGGCTACCTGAATGTATTGGGAAGCCACAAACACCAAGGCCATGAATATGAGATCACCAACCTGGCAGAATATCACAAGCTCCATGGTAGCCTTTGCAGCGCCTTGGACCAAGCTTTAGCCAGGATCAAGCGGGGTGGTAATAGGTGATAGTAGGGTGATAGTGGGGTGATAACTGGTCCAATTATCACCTTAACTTATTGAAAGCCAATGAGTTAAGGTACCCTGATAATAAAAGTATGAAAATGCAAGGGGGGCACTTTTTAGCGTACGCGGAAAAATTTAAAATATGGCTTCATCGCTTAGGTTACGCATCCACGACCGTATCTAGTTACACCCGCCAATTATCCACGTTTTTAGCTTGGCTTGTGAGCCATGAAATTTTCTCTTTTGACTCTATCCAGCAAAGTGACCTAGAGAAGTACTGTGAATCACTGCACACGCGCAAGAACCGACTTTTTGGGGGCGCCTTAAGTAGCAGTTACATCCAGAGCCATATCAACGTGCTCGGCCTGTTGGACCAGTATTTACAACTGACAGGGCAAGGCAAAATACTGCGAGGAGCCATCAGGGTAGAGCAAGGCCTGAAAAAGCATAGAACGCTACTGTCACAACAAGAGATCCAACAATTGTATGAAGCCACAGAGGATAGCGTATTAGGTTATCGAGACCGTGCCATCCTTGCTATCTACTACGGTTGTGGTTTGAGAAGCTCTGAAGGAGAGCGCATAAAGCTGAACCATATCCACTATGAAAAAGGTTTGCTTGAAGTGTTGGCCGGCAAGAATTACCAAGGTCGTTATGTTCCTTTAAGTGCGGGCGTAGCTAAAGATCTGCAAGCCTATCAGCACTACAGCAGACCTTACTTAGGGTCGAAATCGCAGGAATCCCTGCTGCTAGGCCTCTTGGGCCGCCCCCTGAAAGGGAGCAGCATGGGAAAAAGAATCCAAAAACTGGTAGAGTTAGCAGGGATCCCCAAACAAATCAGCCTTCACAGCTTACGGCATAGCATTGCGACGCACCTTTTGCAACAAGGCATGCCTTTAGAGCAGATCAGCAGATTTTTGGGTCATACCAGCTTAGACAGCACGCAGTTTTACACCCGACTAGCCGAGGAAATGCATGCGTAGTTTTCAACTTCATCTTGAGCAAAGGGGTTATGTAGCCAAGAGCATCCAGCGAGCGGTCTACTATGCATCCGCCTATGAAGCCTGGTTGAGCCAAAGCCACCTCACCCTGCGGGAGGCCACTTATAACGACTTGCTCAACTACCTTGGCCATCTTCAAAAGACAGGGAGCAGCAAGAGTAAGTGCAATGAATTCTTACGCAACCTCCGTTTGTACTACGATTATCTGCAACTGCCCAACATAGCCTATGGAGTAAAAATACGTGGTGAAACCCACCAAAGTATGCCCTTCCTCACTGCAGAAGAACTGGACAAAATCTACCATCACTTTGAGCCGCGTTCCCAGAAAGGCTACTGGCGTTACAGTGATAAGCTCCTTTTAGGCTTGATCATTTATCAGGTATTGGACCCGCGTGACCTTTACCGTCTTTGCATCGGCCACCTGAACCTGAACGAGGGCACGCTCTACATCCCCGAAGGCCTCAAACGCAAAGCCTCCAGAACGTTAAAACTGGAGTCTCACCAGATCCTCCCGTTGCATCACTATATTACCCATCACCGCGACAACACGACCGAAAAGCTATTCAGTCCTCAGTGTAGTAGCCTTGGTAGGCTTCAAGGGCAGTTAAAAGAGCTGTTCAAACAAGTCAAGTCCCAAGCCCAAGAGATCGGCTTGGCTGTTATCCGATTTAATCAACTCCGCCAGAGCAGGCTGACGCTTTGGATCAGGCAATACGGTTTGCGTCAAACCCAGTACATGGTAGGGTTTAGACGAGTGGACAATGTAGAAAGGTATAGGCAACAGGACACCGAAGACTTACGGGACTCTGTGCTTAAGTACCATCCGTTGGGCTAGTTGGTCTGCTTGTTGCCAGCAAGTCTGAGCGGTTGGTGTGCCACGCCCTCAGGGCGTGGAGCCAGGTAGGTGCGCTACGGATAGTTCGCAGGTAAAAGCGGTGTTCGTGCGTGTCCTCGGCCAGTCTTCAGTCCAGAAAACTGCAAGGTCGTTCCAGTTTTTTTATCAGTTGACCAATAAAATAAGGTATAAAAAAACGGGGCTCCACCTTGCATTTTCTTCCCTTTGCTGCCCTGCGGTCCTCCTCACGGCAGTTCCCTTTTTTGTTTTTTGATTGATTATAAAGCCTTGGGCAGGTAGGAAAAAAACAAAAACCACTGCCCTTGTTTTGCTCGCCTGCGAGTCGCTCGGGCTGCGTCCATGGATTAATTAATTTTTTTAAGGTATGGCCTTGTGTTTTCAACATAGCTGCAAGCCGCCCTTGTCAGGGCTCCCTCTTGCAGCCCCCTCGCTCCGCTCGCAGTCGGCTCGCAATCTTTCCCGCTTCCGCGCGGCGGTAACCGTATTGTCTTGAATGCAGTTCAGTATGCCGCTTGGATGCTGATTTTGATGAATAAATCCGCACATCCCCCCCGCACAACCCCAAGCTTTATTCATCAAAATCGAGCTTTCCATTTTCCTTCATCTGAAAAAAAAGATTAAAATCGGTAACTTTGTTAGATGAAAAAATGGGTATCCATCGTTTTCTCCCTGCAGTTGCTGATGGCAAGCAGTCCAAGTTTTGCAGTTGCCAAACAGTACGTAAGTGCAAGGGAAGTTACTAGGAGTGGCACTCTACCTATTTATTATACATGGCTTCTCTATAGGGCTGAGTCACCTTACAGAGGCTTCTTCCATCTACCTGATCCTTTACCTTTGTATCGCTATAGCCTTCATCGCGGCAACCTTGGTACGTAAAAAGGAAAAAACCATAGAAG
>JAKSDE010000232.1 GCA_022360235.1 Cytophagales bacterium | reverse complement strand
TTGATTCTTTATGAATCTTTCTTTAACTTAGCTAAATAAAACTTTATCAAAAGATAGTTTAGATCACATAGTGTCAATAAAATTCGATCAAAAACCTAAAAATTCGTATAAATAATGAAAAGATTAAAGCTATTACTCTTACTCGTATTAGCGGTAAGGTGTACTAAAAAGAAGATAGAAGCGTGTTACGCAGCAAAGTGCTTAGAAGTAAGTACAAGGGATGAGGGATGGTATATTATCAATGCCTCGAAGAACGGTGATGTTGAAAATGTAAGGAGAGCAATAAGCAAAGGGGTTAATGTAAATGAAACAAAGGATGGCTATGGGAAGACTGCCTTACACTGGGCCGCTGAAAATGGCCACAGGAAGGTAGTAGAACTGCTTCTGGGTAATGGGGCGCAAGTAGAGGTGACAGATAAAGCTAGCCAAACCCCTCTCCACTTGGCAGTCGAGAAGGGCCACAACGAGGTAGTCTCTCTGCTACTGGACAGGGACGCTGGTATGAATGCAAAAAACAACCATAGCCAAACTTCTCTCCACTTGGTAGTCGAAAAGAAGGAGGAGGAGATGGTGAAAATGATTGTGGAGAAGGGGAGAGAGGAAGAACTGACAAAGGCAATACATCCAGACACGCTTCACTTTTCTCCTTTATATATAGCAGTACAACATGGAGACTTTGAGCTAGTCAAACTTCTTATTTATGGAAGAGCAATGAAAAATAATAGAATGGTAGGGAATGGGAAAGACAGTATAGAGCATGAAGCGGTGAGAGATAGAGGAACAGCTGTAGAAGATTTAAAAAATCAAGGAGGGAAAACACTTTTGCATGTGGCAGTTGAAAATGGGCACCTCCAGATAGTAAAATTGTTGGTAGAGTTTATGGCGACAGCTGCAGAGATAGACGAGAAAAAGGAGAAATATCATATAATGAAAGAAGTAGACTATGTAAATACGAAAGCTAATGATGCTACTGCTGCAGACTTGGCAAAACGTCGGGGCCATAGTGATATAGTAAATTATCTTAAAAAGATTAAAAAGCCATGGTTTCCAGGTCTTAGGGCGCGTGTAAGAAGCCTGCGGGGCTGCAACTTTGGCATTGGTTTATGTAGTGGCCAGGGCTCAGGAGGATGTACCTGGGATACTCCGACGTTTGATGAGAGTAAAGCAAAAGTGATCTATAATTATAGGAAAAAGTGGAGGAGAGAGGAAGAAAGGATGTGATCTAAATAAATAATTAAATTTTTCCTTATGAAAAAAGTAAATATAAAGCTTTA
>JAKSDE010000144.1 GCA_022360235.1 Cytophagales bacterium | reverse complement strand
TTAGAAAATATTACTTCAGGGTCGACTAAGTACGTTTCTCTTTAGAAAGGTGGATTAACTTATCAACGCTAGCATTGAATTCAAATCCTATTAAAAGGATAGTAGATAATATAAAAAGCCAGACCATGAGGGCAATCATTATACCAATAGAGCCATACAACCGGTTATAATTGGCAAAATTGTTCACATAATAAGAAAATCCAAAAGAAGCTCCTATACTCAGAAGCGTTGCTACGAGCGCACCCCAAGAAACAAAAGACCGTTGGACTTTGGTAGACGGTGCAAGATAATAAATGAAAGAAATAGTAATGAAGAAAATCCAGAATATAATGATAAATCTTAAAAATAAAATCAAATTAATGTGAAGTCTTGAAACAGCTGCTACGTTTTTTATGAGATAGTCCAAGACTTGATTCCCCACAACTAGTAGTACTACAGCAGAGAATAGCACAAAGGCAAGCATAAAAGTAAGTAGCGTAGCAATGAGTCTTTGTTGGAAGTAACTCCTTTTTTTACCTGTCGGTTCTTTGTGAAGACGATGAAAAGTCTTTATCAGTGACATCATACCATTGGTAGCTAAGTACAGGGAAGAAATAAATCCGAACGATAACAGCCCACTTCGCTGTTTACTCACAATATCATGTATCGTACGATCTACCGTATCATATACATTAGCAGGCATTACTTCCGCTAAAAATTGCATGATTTTGCTATCTAATGAAGGAATAGGAATGTAAGGTATGAGGGTAAAAAGGAAAATAATAGCAGGGAAAATTGCTAACGTAAAATTAAAAGCCAACCCATAAGCCCATTCAACAATATCATCCTCGCTTAATTTTTTAAAGAAAGCTACTAATACATCATAAAGCGGAACACTATGCTTTCCTTTTCTCAAATAAAACTTGTTCAAGCATCGTTGAAGTCTAGGTTCAAGCGCTAGATAAAGTTTGTTAAATGTTCTTTTGATTAGCATTGTTCTGAGTTCCGAGTTCTGAGTTCTGAGTTCTGAGTTCCGAGTTCTGAGTTCTGAGTTCTGAGTTCCGAGTTCTGAGTTCCGAGTTCTGAGTTCTGAGTTCCGAGTTCTGAGTTCCGAGTTCTTAGAGCTAGTCTGACAGTTACCTGTACACCCTTGCTTTATTTAAGGCCTGTTGGTAGCGCTTGGCATTACGCATATGCGCTTGTAGTGTTGTAGCAAAGCGATGATAGCCCGAGAAATCCTCTTTAGCAGAGAAGTAGAGGTAATCATGCTCCTCAACATTGAGTACGGCATCAATAGCAGCGATAGAAGGAACTTTGATCGGTCCAGGGGGAAGTCCTTCATACTTATAGGTGTTGTAAGGTGAGTCTATCTCTTGGTGTTTCTTAAGTATACGTCTAATAAGAAAATCTCCCATTGCATATTTTAAGGTAGGATCTGCTTGTAAACGCATTCCCTTTCTCAAACGATTCATGTATACCCCTGCTATAGTAGGTGCTTCATCCATTTTGGTCGTCTCTTCTTGTACAATAGAAGCCAAAATAGAAACTTCAATAGGCGTTAAGTCTAATGCCTTGGCTTTTCTCAATCGCTGCCTATTCCAAAATCGTTGGTATTCTTGATACATTCTTTCCACTAAGCCTTGTGGGGTGATCGTCCAATACACTTCATACGTATTAGGAATAAACATGGCTCTGATCGTTTCTAAATTGAAGCCGTATTGGCTCACAAAAGCCGAGTCGTTTAATAGCACTTCAATATCATGCGCACTTGCTTCAATCTTGTTCGTTATCTTTCTAGCAAGCTCTTCATTGGTTCGGGCGTTATTGAAAGTAATATTCACAGGCGTTTGGTGCCCTGATTTGAGTAGTTGAATAGCTTCCCAGTTGTTCATGTTGGTTTTTAACTTATAACAGCCTGGGATGATGTTTTGATCATACTTCATCAAACGGGCTAAGAAGCTGAAAGCAACGATATCTTCTACAAACGCACCTTTGTAGAGCGAATCTTGTAGCGCTTTAAAGCGCGTACCATGGGGAATCATTAGCAGCTTACTAGGCTTATCTACTAGAATATTAGGGCTTCTAATAATTTGGTAGGTATAGAAGGAAAGGGTAGTTAATAATACCGTACAAGCGACAATAAAGATCGCGAAGTTTTTTTTCTTTTCCACAGCGCTTACCAAAATAATTCTTATTGAGTTAATCCCTGAAAAATAGCTATATTGCTCTATATAAACAGTAAAGGGAGTTTCTAACTTCAAGCCTGAGGGTAACTATTGCACCGCTTGGCTAAGGTAAGATTTCCTCCATCGAATGTAGCCGTAGCCTGCTAAGATTAGGTATATTCCGTGAGAAATGCTAAAGAAGCAAAGTCCCTTATAGTAGCATACACCCAAATAAAAGATGTCTAAATCAATCCATAGAATCCAGCTTTCTAACTTCTTCCTAGCAGTCATCCATGCCGCTAGCGGAGAAAAAGAGGTATGAAAAGCATCCCCATAAACTAACTCAGCATCGGTGTAGGTAGCTAGAATATGCCCTAGGCTCAGCGTGCTAAGCAATCCAATGGTCAAAATAACTACGAATGTTTGAAAATTCGTTTTACTTACTTTAAGGGGTGTTTTATTTTTCCCGCCGTATAGCCACTGATACCAGCCATAAATAGCTAATAGGCAGTAAATGATATTGAGTAAACATTTGGCATAGAGTTTTGCTTCATAATAAACAAAAAAGCCTGTTATTATGCCTATTAGGCCTACAGGCCACGTGAGTACTTTCTGTCTCGTCTTGAGGAAAACAGCAGTTAGAGACATTGAAGCACTAATAAGTTCGAGGTAATTAATTTTCATTGTTCTGAGTTCTGAGTTCTGAGTTCTGAGTTCTGAGTTCCGAGTTCTGAGTTCTGAGTTCTGAGTTCTGAGTTCCGAGTTCTGAGTTCTGAGTTCCGAGTTCTGAGTTCCGAGTTCTGAGTTCCGAGTTCTGAGTTCCGAGTTCTGAGTTCCGAGTTCTGAGTTCTGAGTTCCGAGTTCTGAGTTCCG
>JAKSDE010000122.1 GCA_022360235.1 Cytophagales bacterium | reverse complement strand
GGCCAGGGTCAATAAGCTTGATCAGCACCAGGGCCTGATGCAGGGCATAGAGCGTGCTACGGTGGGTAGGGTAATTGGCTTTGGTGAATGCGTTGCTATCAGGATCAAGTTTTGCTAAGAGCTTATTGCCTAACTGAATCAGTGGGACAGGGTTCCTATCAAACACATCGCTATCAATGGTTTGTAAGGTGTACTCTACCAGGTTTTGTAAGGTGTACTCGAGCGCTTCGATCAGGGGTTCCTCGCCTTGTTGATATTCTTCGTCAATTTTACTGCATAGGCTGTTAAAATAATCTCTCAAAAGCTGCTTACGCTTTGGGTTATCTGGTCGGATGCGTGCCAAGAGGCTATACTCATGGATGGCAGCACCTTGTTGTAGAGTCAAGTTCCCGATAGGCTCTCTATTAAACCATTTGATGTAGGCTTGTATCCACTGCTGCAGGACTTCTTGATCCTCTGGAGGGGCGTTATTCAAGGAGTCCACAAGGGCTTCTGTGCTAGTAATGTCTTCTTGCGCCATGCGCTTTTGGAGCGCCACCAGAGAGGATCTCCCTCTTACACTCACATTATTTTCTAGATCTAGATAGGGCTGCTCTAAATTTCTCTTAGTACAGCTTACAGTTAGTACGAGTAATAGCAATATTCTTAATCTTTTCATTATTTTATACTTTTTAGGTTTTTGATTAAATTTTATTGACACTTAATGGTTATAAACTATTTTTCAGTAAAGTTTTACTGAGCTAAGTTAAAGAGAGATTTATAAAAAAACAAAAAATTTCCTAAAAAATTTTTAAAAAGTTGCATAGCGCTCTCTTAAGTAAGAAAGGGGAGGGGAGCCCAAGGAGTGCTGTGGGTGACTACCATGGAGGCAAAGAGTAAGATGATTACTAACGTGAAGCTTTCGATTAAAATATCGTCAGGGTCTGCGAAACCAGCGGATACGCACTGGTATGGCCAATAGGAGGCTGTTAGTGGGAGTGCTTCTAATTTTATAGCCACCCCTTAACCTGACAGCTACACCCGAGCATAGCGCTGCTAGTCGCAAATCCTAAGGAGTGCAGAAGGGAGAGGTAGGATAGGGGGAGAATGAAAGCCTTTAACTAATCCTACTCCAGTTCGTATCATTTTCATTGATTGACGCGATGTGTGCTTTAATATTAGCATGTTTAGGAGCAGTGAGGGTTGGATCTTCTTTTATAACGTGCTTCGCTGCTTCTCTAGCAACTTGTAGAATTTTCTCATCTTGTCCTAAGTTGGCGATTTTCAACGCTAATAAGCCACTCTGTTGTACTCCCATTAAATTTCCAGGCCCTCGGAGTTGAAGGTCTACATCGGCAATCTCGAAGCCATTATTGGTGCGCACCATGGTTGCAATACGCGCTTTACTTTCTTTACTCAACTTGTAACCGGTCATGAGTATACAGTAAGACTGATGGTCCCCCCTGCCTACTCTACCGCGTAACTGGTGTAACTGTGCTAAACCAAAGCGCTCGGCATTTTCAATAACCATAACAGTAGCATTGGGTATATTGACACCTACTTCAATGACCGTAGTGGCAACCATTATCTTGGTCTCTCCTTTGATAAAGCGTTGCATCTCATAGTCTCTATCAGCGGGTTTCATTTTGCCATGTACAATGCTGATGGGATATGCTGGAAAAGCACGACAAATACTTTCATAGCCATCCATCAAATCTTTATAATCCATTTTTGCCGACTCTTCGATGAGGGGATAGACGATGTACACTTGTCGTCCCATTTCAACTTGCTTCTTCAAGAAGTGAAAGACTTTAAGCCGATGTGCGTCATAATAATGACGTGTCTGAATAGGCTTTCTCCCAGGAGGCATTTCGTCGATCACAGAGCTATCTAAGTCACCATAGAGTGTCATCGCTAAAGTACGCGGAATAGGCGTAGCAGTCATCACCAAGATATGGGGTGGATAAGCCTGATTTTTTTGCCAGAGCTTGGCTCTCTGCATCACCCCAAAGCGGTGCTGTTCATCAATCACTGCTAAACCTAGATTGTGAAATTGTACATTGTCTTCGATAAGAGCATGGGTACCTAGTAGAATTTTTAATTCACCTGTTTCTAAGGCAGCTTTTATCTTGGTACGTTCTCTTTTTTTTGTAGCACCTACTAACAAGGCTATGCTGATAGCAAGTTGATCGGCAAATTTTTTCAAATCCCTATAATGCTGTTCGGCTAATAGTTCGGTAGGTACCATCATAGCCGCTTGGGCACCCCCTTCAACAACGATTAGCATGCTTAAGAAAGCTACCATAGTCTTACCACTTCCTACATCGCCTTGTAAAAGACGATGCATCTGTGTCCCTGATCGTAAATCTCTATAAATTTCTTTAATAACGTTTTTTTGTGCCCCTGTTAATTCAAAGGGCAGATGGGTATCATAAAAATGCTTTAGCAAGCTTGCATCTTGAAAGTCTTTTCCTTGTAGTCTTTCAATGCGCATCTGTCGAAGGCTCAACAGTTGTAGTTGTATGTAAAACAACTCTTCAAATTTCAGTCGAAAGCTAGCTTTTTGAAGAATCTCCCTGTTGGCAGGAAAATGAATACTAAAAAGCGCCTCTTTTTTGCTAATAAGTTTATAACAATCCATTAAATACGTAGGAAGTGTCTCTTGAATATAACCTGTCGCTTCTTGCAGTAACTTTTTCTGTAATCTTGCAAGTACTTTACTATCTAAAAAGGCTTCTTTGAGTTTTTCAGTCGTCGAATAAACAGGTTGTAGGTAACGGCGCTTTTCATGAGCAGAGGTAAGCACATCTATTTCAGGATGTACAAAGTTAATTTTGTTGCCATACGTAGTAGGTTTACCATAAATCACATAGGCTCCTCCTGGTTTGAGTGTTTTAAGAAACCATGACAGCCCTTTAAACCAAATGAGTGCTACCTCCCCTGTTTCATCTTTGAAGTAGGCTATTAGCCGCCGCTTCTTTTCCGAACCTGACATTTCTATACGGCGAATGACGCCTTTTAACTGCACATGCAGCATGTCTTCGTGGACCTCTTCAATCTTCAAAAACTGCGTATAATCCTCATACCGGAAAGGATAATGTTGCACTAAATCTCCGAAAGTAAAAATCTCTAACTCTTTTTGAAGTAATTCAGCTTTTCGTTGTCCGACCCCTGGCAAATATTGAATCTCTGTATGAAAGAAAGAAGCCATCCTAAACTTTAGAAGACAAAGTTATCCACATCAATACGAACACTATTAATAAAAGTAAAATTAATTAATTAAAACTTATTACTGTTATTAGGGTGTGGATTGGTGGAAAAAAAATACTGAAATTATTTGGATAAATGATTTGTGAAATACATGTAAATAATTTTTAAGTTATCCACAAGTTATAAACAACTAACTAATTGATTATCAGCTACTTAATCGATACATGTGGATAACAAATATTTGAATGGCTTTTCTTTTTTGTTTAACTTAGTGTGAATAAGTAGGTAGAAAAGAATGTTGATAGATAGTTAGTTTTCCACAGACTTTATACGAATACACCTGTTAAGGTAAATTATTCACTTTTTTCCACAAGATTTAGACTAATGAAAGCAGGTTATCTACAAGGTTATCAACACCAGTGAGCCCTTACAATCATGCTTAAAAATCATCTATCTGCAGTAATAGAAGTCCTCATAGCCCATAGTGCTAATACCAAATGTATAGGCTATGGGCCACACTTCCTTGCAACGTATACCTGAGAACGGTCCCGAAGGGATAGGGCAAATTCTCAGGTAAATGTATAATGATTTTATGGTTGGTCGAAGTTGCTTCTACCTCACTTTTCTATATCTCTCGTAGGATAATTAGGTTGTTCTTTAAAAACTAATATCTCTAGAATTAATTTTCCGTTTAATCCTTTTTCTATGACTCTAATTAACGTTGATAATCTCATGTCGCTGCAATCACGTTCTATTCTTGATATATAACTTCGTTTAGTATTAGCCCTTTGAGCAACCTCTTGTTGAGTTATATTAGCTTCTTTTCTAGCTTGTCGAAGCATCATTCCTAGTTTGAGTTCATGAAGCGCTTTTTTAATTTTTTTTCTTGGAGAGGTAGCTTCTTTTTCATATTGCTTGCCTAAGTGCTTAAAGAAAATTTTGTTATTTTTTTTCATAGGATACACTATAATTTTACACTACTGTTTAAATATAATAATATTTGACAAATTAAATACTTTTTTAATATGAATTCAATTCTTTTTGCTTATTATTTAGTATTATATATTAAAATTATCAATAGGTTAGTTTAAGGAAAAAAATTAAAGGAGTAGACTGATAGTATTAGCGCTTGCTCAATGCAAGTCAAAGCATTTTTTACTTATATTCTGCATGACAAAACTAGGTTGCTGTATTCGATTTCCTAGTTGAGGCTGTAGAAAACGAGGCAAGTGTTTAAATTTAGATCATTTTTCACGCTTAGGGCTGTAGAAAACGAGGTAGGAATGGCTTCCATTCAGTCATTGCTTACCCGCTTATATTCAAATACGGTGCTTAAGGAGGTATAGTGAGCAATTTTTTACCTGGAAAAAAAGGCGTGTTTTCTACAGACCCCGAATTGAGAAGCTATTATGGCTATACAAGAGAAGATTCCATCTGCCATCCTCCAAAGAGCACAAAGTTGGCTCACAGACGCTTATGACGAACAAACACGGAACGAAGTGAAGCAGCTGTTAGCAGCGCAACCTGAAGCTTTGATCGATGCTTTTTATAAAGACTTAGCCTTTGGAACAGGCGGTATGCGAGGGATCATGGGCGTAGGTACAAATCGTATCAATAATTATACGATCGCTAAAGCTACCCAAGGACTCTCCAATTATCTCCATCATCTTTATAAAGATAAGCTCCTACAGGTAGCGATCGCTTTTGATTCTAGGAACAATAGCCAACGTTTTGCCCAAAAAGCAGCAGCTATATTAACTGCTAACGGTATCGAAGTTTACATTTTCGATGACCTATACCCCACCCCTTTGCTTTCCTTTGCCGTTAGGTATCTGCGATGTCAGGCAGGCATTATGATTACAGCTTCGCACAATCCTAAAGAATATAATGGCTACAAAGTCTATGGCGAAGAGGGGGCCCAACTCGTAGTACCAGCCGATCAACACGTCTTACAAGAAGTCAATAAAGTGCAAGATATAAGTGCTGTGAAGGTAGGATCAGATGCTTCTAAAATTCACAGCATAGACGAAGAAGTAGTAAACGCTTATAAGCAGCAAGTACTTGCACAGCATTTTTTTGATGTAAAGCAGTGTGTTACTAAAGACTTAAAAATTGTCTACACACCCTTACATGGTACAGGCATTCAACTCATTCCCAAGCTGCTCTATCATCAAGGTTTTAAGAACGTCTCTATAGTAGAAAAACAAGCCACCCCGCATGGCGATTTTCCCACGGTCCTGTCTCCTAATCCAGAAGATCCCAAGGCTTTAGAATTGGCCTTGCAGCAAGCTCAGCAGCTTGAGGCCGACTTGGTGATCGGTACCGACCCTGACGCAGATAGGGTAGGCATTGCTGTAAAATCTGAAAATGGGCCCATGCAATTGTTGAATGGTCATCAGACAGGTGCTTTACTCAGTTATTATGTGCTTCAAAGTTGGGCAGCAAAGAGCAAGTTCCGAGGTAATGAATTCATCGTAAAAACGATCGTTACCACCCCTTTAATCGAAAAAATAGCTGCCTATTTTAAGGTACCCTGCTACAATACGCTTACGGGCTTCAAATATATTGCAGCGGTAATCCAAAAAAACGAGGGGATAAAAAAATTTTTGCTAGGGGCAGAAGAAAGCTACGGCTATCTGATAGGAGACTTTGTAAGAGACAAAGATGGGGTAAGTACTGCTTGTATGCTTGCTGAAATGGCTGCTTGGCTCAAAACACAAGACAAAAGTATCTACACATTTTTACTAACACTCTACCAAAAGTTTGGTTATTACCAAGAACAAATACATGCAATCACCCAACAAGGTAAGCAGGGAGCAGAAGCTATTAAAGCGATGATGCAACGCTATCGCGCAAGTGACCTAAAAAGTTTGAATAACCAACGCATAGTAATGATCAAAGATTATTGGAAAGGACAAGCTAAGGACTTGCTATCGGGCAAAACGAACAAAATAGCACTACCCCTCTCTGATGTTTTGCAATTCATTACAGAAGATGAAAGTATGATTTCCATACGTCCTTCTGGTACAGAGCCCAAGATTAAATTTTATTTTAGTGTCAAAGTACCCTTTGATAACCTTCCTAAGGCACAGCAACAGGCCCGTGAAAAGCTAGCCTGCCTCAAGCATGAGCTGTTAATGGCTTGATGAGAGGATCGGGTTCTGAGTTCTGAGTT
>JAKSDE010000077.1 GCA_022360235.1 Cytophagales bacterium | reverse complement strand
TAAAAGTCCAAAACCTGTCGCTTGGGTAGCAGCATGGCGAGCAATCAAGAGGTTGAAGCCTACCGACAAACTCACCGTCAGGGTGAGGCGAAGTATTAGGTCGTAGGGAAAAAGAACACATAGGGGGCCTCGAAAACGCTAACCTCGAAGGTCGAGCCCGCGGCTCGGGGGTGAAGACAACATGTTCCTACGAAAATGGACCGATGCGTATGAACACTTCGGCGGGGTGGTAGTGACGACATGATACTCTAGGAGATACTAGGTCGTGTTGACATTTTTAGGAATTATTCGTCTATTGTCATAAAAAATTATTTCTTATGACAATAAAGTATTCTTTAAATGATGAGCAAAGGTGACCCAGGGCGTAGGGGACTAGGTCGTGTTGTCATTTAATTAGAATTTAAATATTATTTCTATATAAAGTGCTCTTCTATAGTTAAGAAAGTATGCATTGAGTGTACTACACAATATGATAAGCTATAGTTTTCTTGTTTGGGCAGGATCGAAACCCTATTAGTAGGGCTTTATAATAATGTCAACCCGACCCTGGACAACCGACGCTTTTTGAGGCCATTATAGGGATAGCACGCAATGGACTTTCATGGCCTATAATTTGAGAGAATTTTTTAAGATTCTACAGCCCCTATATCGAAACCAGGAACTCAGAACTAAACAGATTACTATCTCACCTTCAACGTCACGAGAGTAAAAATAGCTAGTAAGATTCCAACAATCCAAAAGCGGGTAACGATCTTGGACTCATGCCAGTTTAGTTTCTGATAATGATGATGTAAGGGTGAAAGCTTGAGTATTCTCTTTCCCACTCCATATTTTCTTTTGGTATACTTAAAATAAGCAACCTGTAGGATAACGGATAAGTTTTCTACAAGAAAGATACCACATAGCAAGGGAATCAATAGTTCCTTCCTGATGGTTAGTGCCAACACAGCAATGACGCCTCCTAGAGGGAGGCTTCCTGTATCTCCCATAAAAATTTGTGCAGGATAGGCATTGTACCATAGGAAGCCTATGCAAGCCCCTACAAAGGCTGTACAGAAGATAACTAGCTCTCCAGAATGGGGGATGTACATAATATTCAGATATTGAGAGAAGATAATGTTCCCTGATACGTAGGCTAAGATAGCCAATGTAAGGCCGATAATGGCGGATGTACCGGCTGCCAGGCCATCTAGCCCATCGGTCATATTAGCACCATTAGACACAGCGGTTACAATAAAAATCACGGCTAACACATATACAATCCAGGTATATTGATCATCTAAAAAGGGGATGATTTTATTGTAGTCTAACTCATTATTTTTAAAAAAAGGAATAGTAGTCTTGGCTGACTTGATATCTTTGAATTGCTGGATTTCTTCATTTTCTACGATAGTAACAGGGATATCAAATTCTCGGACTACTACATCTTCATGAAAATAAAGGGTTAGCCCAACGATTAGTCCTAGTCCTACTTGGCCAACTACTTTGAATTTCCCGGCTAAACCATTTTTATCTCTTCTAAATACTTTGATGTAATCGTCCAAAAAGCCGATTAAGCCCATCCAAAAGACAGCGATTAATAAAAGGAGGATGTAGATATTCTCTAGCTTAGCAAACAGTAACGTAGGAACCATAATGGCTATGATGATGATGATGCCCCCCATCGTAGGAGTATTACTTTTGGCTGCTTGCCCTTGTAGGCCAAGTGCACGAATGCCCTCTTTTACTTGATGCTTTTGAAGAAAATGAATTAGTCGTTTGCCAAAGAAGATAGTAATAAGTAAGGAAAGTACCGCTGCAGCACTTGCTCTAAATGAAATATACTGGAAAACACTAGCACCTGGTAGTTGAAAAGTTTGTTCCAAGTACTGAAAAAGATAATAAAGCATTGTTTATAAAAGCGTTTTATTAAATACAGTGTATTAGTGCTTAAAAGTTAACTTTTTAAAGAGTTCCCAGACGACAATTCCCGCGCTGACTGCTACATTCAAGGAGTGTTTTGTGCCGTACTGGGGGATCTCTACACACAGATCACCGAGTGATAAAGTTGCGTCGCTGACGCCAAACACTTCATGGCCGAAGACGATACAGTATTTATGATCTACAACTGGATGAAGTTCATGCAAAGCGCTACCATTATCTGTTTGTTCTACTAGGGTAATAGTGTAACCCTTTTGCTTGAGTTGTTTTAGTAATTGCATTGTATCTTTGCTATACTCCCAGTTGACGATTTCTTCTGCTCCTAAAGCTGTTTTATGAATTTCTCGGTGGGGCGGTATAGCAGTAATGCCACACAAATAGATTTTTTCAATTAAAAAAGCATCTGCTATACGAAAAATTGCCCCTACGTTATGCATGCTACGTACATTGTCTAAAACAATTGTTAAAGGAGTTTTTTTTTAACTTTGAATTCGTCAGGAGCCAGACGCTTTAACTCGTGCGTTTTAAGTTTCCTCATGGTAAAGGTTATTGCAATTTTGAATTGCGTTATACTAAATTTATGAAGCAGGAATAGATGTGTCGTACTACAATTAGCAATGTAAAAATAGCTACTCTAGCAGCAAGTAGCAAAAAGTGTGTAGTAGCGCCGATGTATTTCAAGGCTGCTAGCTAGGAGTGAAAGACTTAGGAGTGTTTAATAACTACGTCTAGGTAACTACCTAAACATACGCAGGCAATTGCTAGAAACTAAAGCGCGGAAAATGCTTAGTCATGCCTAAAACGTCAAAATTTATATCGAGGGTAACCCCCCTTATGAGGCAGTACAACCAGATCAAGGCAAAGTACCCAGGCGCTTTGCTACTCTTCAGAATGGGTGACTTTTACGAAACTTTTGGAGAAGATGCTGTAAAGACGAGCAAAATTCTGGATATTGTGCTGACTAAAAGATCGAACGGTGCTGCTGCTGAAATTGAATTAGCAGGATTCCCTCATCATGCTTTGGATGCTTACCTACCTAAGTTAGTGAAAGCAGGTAACCGCGTGGCTATATGTGATCAGTTAGAAGATCCTAAAACAGTCAAAGGTATTGTCAAACGGGGAGTTACTGAACTCGTTACTCCAGGCTTGTCCTTTCATGATCATGTGCTCGACCAGAAAAATAATAATTACCTGGCTTCTGTCTATTTTAACAAGCATGAACTAGGCATTGCTTTGCTTGATGTTTCTACAGGTGAATTTCTCACTACACAAGGAACAGCTGCTTATATTGATAAACTCATTCAAAGTTTCAACCCTTCTGAGCTCATCTTTAGTAAAGCGCAGAAAAAAGACTATCAAGCCCTTTTCAAAGACCAATATAATAGCTACTGCTTAGAAGACTGGGCTTATCACTTTGATTATGCTTATGAAAAACTAAATAGTCATTTTGGTACCACCTCATTGAAAGGTTTTGGGGTCGAAAATTTGCGCACAGGCGTTGTAGCAGCAGGAGCTATACTACGCTATTTAGAAGAAACAGAACATCATGAGGTGAAACACATTGCTTCGATTGCAAGAATTGAGGAAGAGAAGTATGTATGGTTGGATAAGTTTACTATCAAGAACTTAGAACTTATTTACCCTCAACAAGAAGGGGGTGTACCCCTTGTTGACGTTCTTAACAAGACGGCTACCCCTATGGGGGCTCGTCTGATGAAAAAGTGGCTTGTATTGCCGCTTAAAGAACGCACTGCCATCCAAAAGCGGGTGAATACTGTTGAAATATTCATTCAAAATGCTAACTTAACACAAAACATCTTGCAATGTCTCAGGCAGATTGGTGACGTGGAGCGACTCATTTCTAAAGTCTCTGTAGGGAGAGCTAACCCTCGAGAGATGGTGGGGCTAGGCAAGGCACTACGCTATACAGTGCCTATACAACAGTACTTGAGGGAAAGTAAATATGAAATATTAATAAAATTGAGCGCACAACTGCATCCCTGCGATCATTTATTAGAAAAGATTGAAAAGACGATACAAGATAACCCTCCTTTAATAACCAATCAAGGGCGCTTAATCAAAGAGGGATTCAACCAGGAACTGGATGAGCTGAGAAAAATCGCTTACTCAAGCAAAGACTATCTCCTGCAAATACAACAAAGAGAACGGCAAAAAACAGGCATCCCTTCCCTAAAAATCGCTTATAATAAAGTTTTTGGCTATTACTTGGAGGTGACAAACGCGCATAAAGCAAAAGTACCCTCCACGTGGATTCGTAAACAGACCTTAGTCAATGCAGAACGTTATATTACAGAAGAGTTGAAGACCTACGAGGAAAAAATTCTGAATGCGGAAGAAAAAATTATTGCATTAGAGCAGAAGCTTTATCAGGAACTAGTGAATAGTGCAACGGAGTTTGTTGCCAAAATTCAACAAAATGCCAAAACCCTTGCGCAACTCGATTGCTATCTTTCCTTTACACAGGTAGCTAAGAAAAATAATTATGTAAAACCAGTCATTAACGAAAGCAGCGTCATCAATATCCAAGCAGGTAGGCATCCCGTAATAGAACAACAGCTTCCTATTGATGAAAGCTATGTACCAAACGACGTTTACCTAGACAATGAAAAGCAACAAATTATGATTATCACAGGCCCTAATATGGCGGGTAAGTCTGCGCTGTTGCGACAAACTGCACTTATCGTGCTCATGGCACAAATGGGGGCTTTTGTTCCAGCAACGAGTGCTTCGATTGGTTTGGTCGATAAAGTCTTTACACGCGTAGGAGCTTCTGATAATCTATCTAAAGGGGAGTCTACCTTTATGGTTGAAATGGTAGAAACTGCCAGTATCATGAATAACCTAAGTAATCGTAGCCTTGTATTGATGGATGAAATAGGCAGGGGTACGAGTACCTATGATGGTATCTCTATTGCCTGGTCAATTGTAGAGTATTTACATAAGCATCCTAAGTATAAGGTTAAAACACTTTTTGCTACCCACTATCATGAGTTGAATCAACTGGCTGATACGTTGGAAAGAGTAAAAAATTTTAATGTTTCTGTCAAAGAAGTGAATAATAAGGTACTCTTCTTACGTAAACTTAAGGAAGGCGGAAGTGCACATAGTTTTGGCATCCATGTAGCGCAAATGGCAGGTATGCCTACCCAGGTTGTACAGCGGGCAAACGAAATTATGCTGCACTTAGAGCAAGATAAAACGCGCCAACAACACCAGGAAAATGTCAAAAGTATTCCCCAACACAGCTATCAACTTAATTTATTTGAAGCAGACGCTGCCTTTTTAAAAATTAAAGCACTTATCAAAGAAACTGACATTAGTACTATATCGCCTGTAGAAGCACTATTAAAGCTTAACGAGATTAAAGCCGTTTTAGATAAAAAATAGTTTTGCGTCCCAAGTTCTGGAGAAAAGGGGGTATGGTTATAATCCTTGCGAGTTATTGATTGAAGAGGACAAGCTGACCTTTCAGCCACTATCCTTCAAGCAAGTGTATGTAGCCGAGGATCCCCCCGTTGTGTTGGATGATGGTGTTGGATGGGGTGCTAATAAGCAGCTTGGGGACTTTACACAGCTACGAATTTCAGGTACCAAAGAAGATATACAAAAATTTGACAGTTACGGCGTTTGGAACAAGGTGGACGAGCACATCAAGCTGCCCGTAATTTCTCCTAAGATCAAGAAGCACCTCTATTACATTGTGCTCGATGCAGGGGAAGAAGCAAGCATCCTAGTGCTATGTGGGCGCAACTATGACGGCAGTGGTCCAAATAGTTTAACGCTGCTAAGGATCGGCAAGACTCGTGTAGCGCCTATGTGTGACCAGCCTCTCAACTTGCATGAAATTATAGAGACCGAGCGTGGCTATCGCTTAGGGGGAACGATAGTGCCAGAAATAGGGGAAAAGCAACGCGATGGTACAGTGGTAAGGCAGGATGAGCATAAATGTGAGCTATTAACTGAGCATGGTGAATTGTCCATAGAGGAATTTTAATGCTCCAGCTTAATAACCAGCAGCAAGACCTAATACTTCATATTCAACTAAATAGTAGCAGGACTTACGCAAAACCACTCATACAAAATAGCAGGAGAACATAATTGTTGACGTATATAACTATAAATTAACCCTCAACTTAACTCAATTTACTCTTCTTGCGTGAGTCCTGGGTATGAAGTATCTTGCAAAGGTTTCCACTCTAAAATTCACCAGATCCATGTATTATATGAACAAGACATATATGATGTGCTATATCGGCATGTTTTTGTTGCTTTTTGGCTGGAAAAAACCCACAAAAACAGCAAAGGAAAGCTCGATTTATCAAGATGAGTATGTCACAGCATATCCTGCACCAGTAGCGCTTGCGCGTGTGGACCTCTTGATAGTGCCGAAGCAACCTATCCCGACCTTACAAGATGTAGCAGAGCAACATATCCCCACCTTCGGTCGGATGTTGACCGTTGCTAAAGAACTTGCTGAGCGGAATAATTGCACCATTGGTTATCGTTTGTTGATCCAAGATAGGGACCAAACGGTAGACCGATTGTATATGCGGCTGAAGACCAATCTATCCGGTCGTATCGATCCATCTCAAAAAATACCCGAAGACACCCGATTTATGAACGTTATTAATCAAAAAGCACAGGGCGATATTATTTTCAGGAATGATTCAGTCACTGCGTTTACGAGCTGCAGCGAGGACAGACCAAGAAACGGTCAGTTACGTAAACTGATTGTGCCCAATAAGCTGATACCAACGGTCAATGATGTTCAACCCGAGGATGAAGATATGCTGGGAAGGATGTTTATTGCTGCAAAGGAAATTGCTGAAAAAGAAGGAATTCTTAAAAACTATGAGCTGTATATCAACTGTAATCGATGTGGTCAAGTGGTTTATCATTTGCATGTTCATTTGAATAGTAAAGGGAAGGTATAGTCCCAGAAATGCTCACTCAGTCTACTGTAAAGTCTTTCTAATGCTTCTCCATTGCACTTTTATGCTTTAGCTTGAAGCTGACAGATAGGGAAGGCATAGGGGATAGCAGCTGCTAATGGAGAGAAACCGTTGAGTTTAGTAATTTACTCGCTTCTTCATGGTGGTTACCGTGTTTGTAACATTAACGCTTTGAGACTGTTGCAAAACGAGGTTATAGAATAATACATTGAAACCACCCATATTAATTCAGGGCGTGTAGAAAGCTTCCCTAATTTTTCTAAAATCTCCTTTTAAAGCCAATAAAGGCCTATAATTTGGTAGAATTCTTTAAGATTCTAGCCCCCTATACTAACAAATAGACCTTACCCATTTACAAGTCACTGATTCATTGTGCTCCTTCTTCACATAAGATATGGCTATCTTTGCGGAGGAATGTGCTATAGCCTTATTGTTTATACAGAACGCCTAAAAAGAAAATCTGTCTACGTAGCAGGTAGCGTAGACTACGTAAACCCCAATTATGTCTACATTATTTCTCAAACGTACGAGCAAGGTATATGGGTACATCAAAGGAACTTAGCAACTGCGCTTGACAAAGACCAGGTCAAAGTCGTGATTATCCACCCGGTCGGAGCCGATAGAAGACCAGAAGGAAGGCTAATTGAAGTTCTTAAGAGAGATAGAGAGCAATTTGTAGGGCGTGTAGAACTTTTCTCCAACTTTGCCCTTGTCATTCCTGATAGTAGACGTATGCACGATAACATCTCGTTAAAACAGAGTACTCATGGCTTTCACCATAGTGAATTCCACAGTCACATAAACATTTTTTCTATTGAAAACGGTAGTGTAAAATCTTTCTTTGCTAACCTACTTGAAAATTCCACTGTATTCGCTAAATTTGAATCTCGTTTTCTTTGATACGTTCTTTAGGGAAGAGAAATGAAGTGCGAGAATAGCTCAGTTGGTAGAGCACGACCTTGCCAAGGTCGGGGTCGCGGGTTCGAGTCCCGTTTCTCGCTCAAAGCATTGATTTTGATTAACTGATTTAAGAGGGAAGGAGACAGACGAAGCTAGAATAATTTAGTCGACCCTTAATAACACTCGATGGTTCTATTTTTTTAGTTCTGAGTTCCTGGCTTCGATAGGGGACTGTAGAAAACACTCCTCTATGGGTCTTGATGAGGTGCTTTACCAAGCATAGGGCAAGCTATTTTTTGCAAGGTTTTGGAGTGCCTTAAAGGTTTTCTTGCAAATCATTGCTACGCTATACATGAGTTATTGCGAACTAAGAAGTCATTTTAAGTGTAAAACACAGTATTTCTCGTAGTGTTCATAAAATTAACAAATCATACAATCAAAAAATAACTCTCTGCCAGGGTGGTGGAATTGGTAGACACGCAAGACTTAAAATCTTGTGGGCAACTATGCCCGTGCGGGTTCGAGTCCCGCCCCTGGCACACCATTTGTAAAAATAAACTAAAGCTTTTAAGCTGTCCGCGTATTACTCAAAATTAAATCAAACAAGAAAGTCTTAGCATTCAAACTATGCGATACAACCCAATTGACCCATCGCTCTTTATCAATAATAGAAAGAACCTCTTCAAGCACCTAAAGCCTAATTCCCTGGTAGTGCTCAATGCCAATGATATAATGCCTCAAAACGCGGATGGCACCATGCCTTTTCGACAAAATAGTGATCTCTTTTATCTTTCAGGCATTGATCAAGAAGAGACTATCTTAGTTTTATACCCTGATGCGAAAGAAGAACACTTGAAAGAGATCTTATTTTTGAAAGAGACGAATGAAAAAATTGCTATTTGGGAAGGACAGAAGTACACCAAAGAACAGGCACAAGCTAGCTCAGGGATTAAAACCATTTATTGGCTTGATGCATTTAAATCACAGTTTAACACATTAATGGGACAGGCTACGTATGTATATCTAAATACTAACGAGCATCCGAGAGCTGTAGTAGAGGTACAGACACGAGAAGCACGATTTATCGAATGGTGTAAAACAAACTATCCACTCCATCGATATGAGCGGCTTGCCCCCATTATGCATCATCTTAGGGCAGTAAAAGCTGAAATTGAAATTGAGTTGATCAAAAAAGTATGTGAAATAACTGCAAAAGGTTTTCGAAAAATCTTACCAATGATAAAGCCTGGTATCATGGAATATGAACTAGAAGCAGAACTCATCCGTGAATTTATCCGTCATCGTTCAAGAGGCTTTGCTTACAGTCCTATTATTGCCTCAGGCGCTAATTCTTGTGTACTACATTATGAAGCAAATGACCAAATGTGCAAGAAAGGAGATATCATTCTATTGGATATGGGGGCAACGTATGCTAACTATAGCGCTGACCTTACCAGAGTGGTACCTGTGAACGGGCGTTTTACGCAGCGACAGAAAGAGGTATACAACGCTGTACTGCGTGTGATGCGTGAAGCTATGAAGCTGTTAGTTCCTGGCAACTCGCTTCCTGTCTACCACCAAGAAGTAGGTAAAATCATGACACAGGAATTGGTGAGGTTAGGCCTACTAGATAAAACTACTATTAAAAACCAAGACCCACAAAATCCAGCGTACAAAAAGTATTTCATGCATGGTACTTCCCATCATCTAGGGTTAGCTACCCATGATGTGGGGGATATGTATCGAAAATTCGAGCCAGGGATGGTACTTACAGTAGAACCTGGCATTTACATAAGAGAAGCATGTCTAGGCGTTAGACTTGAAAATGACCTAGTTATCAGAGAAAATGGGGTAGAAGATTTGATGGCAACGATACCTATAGAAGCAGAAGAGATAGAAGATTTAATGCATTCAGTATAGATTACAAGTTTTCTTCATGGGCAGCTTTCACCGTGAAGGAAGTCCCTGTTACACTTATTACAATGATAGGCGTACCTTTTTCCAAGTAGTTGCCCCCTGTATGGGCATCGTACACTTCCCCTTCAATCATTATTTTACCGGAGGGACGCAGCTTGGTGTAGGCGACCCCCTGCTTCCCTACGAGCGAAGTAGTTTGAAAGTTAGCGGTATAACCTTCGCTTGCCTTTTGGGCTTCTTGTAAAGCTATGTTTTTGAAAAAGCGACTTCTCGTAAAGCGGGCACCTACGATAAAGATAAGTACGATAGCGCCTGCCAAGGCACTTATTACTACTGTCACAGCCTGAACAATATCTTCTAACAATACAAACGTAAAATCCCACACATCATTGTGAAGCATGGTCATCACTAATGCACCTACTGTTAGTATAATACCGGCTATACCTGTGATCCCAAAACCAGGGATAACAAACAACTCAAGCGCGATAAGTCCGAGTCCTAAGAGGAATAACACAATTTCCAGATTGCCCACCAACCCATTGAGATAATGGGGAATGAAGTAAAGTGCTAAAGCGATGCAGGAAGCGATGAGTGGAAATCCTACTCCAGGCGTTTGTAGCTCAAAATAGATACCACCAATGATGATCAAGATGAGTAAGCCACTTACCAATGGATTCAAGAAAAAGGCAATAATTTTCTCTGTCTTGCTTAAACGAAAGGAAACAAGGTTATAGTTTTCAACGCCAATTTTAGCTAAGATATCATCGATCGTATTTACTTCACCTTCACAGAATCCATGTTTTATAGCTTCATGGGTGGTAAAAGTAATCACCTCATTAGACCTAGTAATGCCTTCTATTTCAATACTTTCATCTACCATGGCTTCAGCAATTTGAGGATTTCTTTGTTGGGCTTCAGCCGTAGCACGCATCATAGAACGCATAAAAGACTGATATTTATCGGGAGCTGCTTGGCCATCGGGAGTAACCACGGTGGCAGCGCCTATGCTAGCCCCAGGTGCCATATAGATACTATCACAGGCAATTGAGATCAGGGCTCCTGCCGAAGCAGCGTTTTTATTAATAAAGACACTAATAGGCTTCTCATACGCCAGGAGTCTAGCCCGAATCGCGTCTGCATCTATCACGGCACCTCCATAGGTATCCATTTCAATGATGATTTGGTCAGCCCCTACCTGCGCAGCCTCCTCCAAAGCCAATGTGACATAACGATTCATACGAGGATCAATTGTAGCTTTTATTTCCATGAGAAATACTTTGTTTCGCTGGGTAGTAGCCATCCCTCTATAAATACTTAGAAAGCTTGCCCAAAGACCTATAAAGATGGAGTATACTATTTGTCGATGGATGTTGTGCATCTTTTAAAATACACTTATTCGTGATTATTTTTGTGAAACCTACGAAATAATCGATTGAAAAAGAAATTAAAACAACTTTTCTCTCATTCTTTTGATGGAAAGGTGTGGAATATGCTGGTGGATCAAGCGGCAAAGTGGCTCGTTGTAGCATTGCGTAAGGAGGAAAACCACGAAACAAGCTTTGCTACGATTGATCTTAAAAAAAAGCAGTTGCACAGCGAGGCGTTCATCCGTCCTGCAGAACTTTGGTGGATTGGCATGAGCGCCGTTGTCAAGGATATGCTCTTACTACATACTTATAAGGATCAGCAAAGTCCTATCAAAACAACGCTCATCGCTTATGACCTTCCAACACAACGACTACAGTGGCAAAAAAATGCATTTACTTTCTTGTCATATACTGACGAATGGCTCATTGGTAAACAAACAAACAAGGATACACCCAACTATGAAATTTTGCATATAACTACGGGAAAGGTGATTGATGTAGCTGAAAATGTAGCGCAACAGTATATAGCAAAAAGTCAACACCCTGAAGAACGTACACTACAAGCGTACCCTACTCACTTTATAGAAAGTGACCCAGCTTTTGCAACGATCCAAAAGTTTATTCAAACTAAACTTTCTCTATGGGCGGTAAAGGCTTGTGACTACCTAGCGTACAAAGGACTTTTTGTAATTTCTTTTTATTTTTACCAGGAAAAGGCCCTTATTAATAATTTAGTAGTCGTAGACCCAAGGGGTACGATAGACTTCCATACAACCCTTGATCAGGAATTGAGAGGGATAGGGCTAGGCACTTTTTTTGTAGTACAAGATCAATTGATATATTTGAAAGGTAAAAATACAGTGGAGAGTTATGCTTTACAGATTCATTAGTAGGATAGCCCTGTGGGTAGGGGGACTTGCCTTGGCGTCTCATCAAACGAAAGCAAAGGGTGACTTTACAGCAACCACGATGATGGCTGATACCCTGGTTGAACACACGGTATCAAGTGAAGAAACGCTTTATGGATTAGCTAGAAAGTATGGGGTGACGGTTGAAGAAATACGCAAACTTAACCCTCAAGTAGGCACAATGATTCAAGTAGGTGAAGTGCTGGTGATTCCTGTTAAAGAACAAAAAACTTCAGAAGAAGGGATAGTGCACGTAGTAGAATCTTCTGAAACGCTCTATGCTATTGCGCAAAAGTATAACGTATCTATTGAGCAGCTAAAGGAATGGAATCACCTTGAGGATCATATAGTAAAAGTTGGCCAAACACTGCTTATAAAAGAAAGGGCAGAAGAAGAACAAGAAGGGGAGCGAGAAAAAGAGCAGGGCGTAGCGGAAAGCCAAGCAAGGGAGAAAGCACCCCCTGTACAACCTAACCAGTCGTCACAACTACAGCCCTCTAAAGATAGTAGGCGGGCTCAAGAGTCAGGGCTTGCATCGTTATTTACACAACCAGCAACTACAAGCGTGTTTGCTGCCTTGCATCGTACGGCACCTATCGGTAATCTTATACAAGTGTGTAATAAAAAGAATGACAAAAAGGTATTTGTACGGGTAGTTGGGAGGTTGGAGGAGCCTAATGAGCACGAACTCATCATACGTATTTCAGAGGCTGCTATAGAAATATTAGCCCCTGAAGAATCAAAATTCCCTGTTGAAATTTCCTACATTTTTTAGCATCTATTGACTACTTCTCTACAATACACTTAACTTATTCTCTGTAGTAGCATAGCAAAATGATGCAGACAGATGTATTAGTGATCGGTTCAGGCATTGCCGGGCTTTCATATGCTATCAAGGTAGCTACACACCTTCCAGAGGCAAAGGTTACGCTTATCACAAAGGCATCGGACAGTGAAACTAACACCAAATATGCACAAGGAGGCATTGCTGTGAAGGTAGATGATCAGTACGACTCTTTTGAAAAGCATATAACAGATACGTTACAAGCAGGCGATGACTTGTGCAACCGACAAGTAGTAGAATGCGTTGTGAAAGAGGCTCCTGTGCGTGTAAAAGAATTAGTAAGGTGGGGAGTAACTTTTGATAAACAACCTTCTGGTACGTATGCCCTTAGGAAAGAAGGAGGGCATTCTGTCAAAAGGGTAATCCACCATAAAGATATTACTGGACTAGAGGTTGAACGTAAGCTGCTTCACCAAGTGAAGTTACTTGCTAATGTAACCCTTTTACAACACCACTTTGTTGTTGATTTAATCACACAGCATCACCTGAAAAACGTTCGCACGCCTCAAGCACCCATTACTTGCTATGGCGCTTATGCACTCAACCAAAAAAGTAGGCAGATTATTACAATTCTTTCGCGTATTACCTTGCTAGCTACTGGGGGATGTGGACAGGTGTATAGTTATACAACCAATCCTACTATTGCCACGGGAGACGGCGTTGCTTTAGCCTATCGCGCCAAGGCTCGCGTTCGGCACATGGAGTTTATACAGTTTCACCCTACTGCCTTGTATGACAAAAATCAAAACCCTGCCTTTCTTATTTCTGAAGCGGTTCGGGGGGCAGGTGCCCAGCTATTGACTCAAGATGGCAAGCCTTTTATGCACAAGTATGATCAACGGAAGGAACTAGCCTCGCGAGATATTGTGGCAAGAGCGATTGACTTTGAGCTCAAAACGCGGGGGGATGAATATGTGTTTTTAGATTGCCGTCATCTTGAGACGGAGCTATTTCACAAACGCTTTCCACATATAGGAAAACAATTTAAAAGACGAGGTATTAACCCACAATATGGTTTGATCCCCGTCGTGCCGGCTGCCCATTATCAGTGTGGCGGTGTTGATGTCAACTTGCAAGGTGAGACGTGTATCAACCACCTTTATGCTTGTGGCGAATGTACACATACAGGGCTACACGGCGCCAACAGGCTCGCCTCTAATGCGCTGTTAGAAGCCCTTGTGTATGCACATCACTGCTATGTAAGTACGGTAAGAAAGTTAGCGCATTGCTCGCTAGCAACGAACGTTCCTGACTGGGATGCTCAAGGTACTACGCAACTCAAGGAAATGGTTTTAATTGCCCATAACCGAAGGGCATTACAAAATACCATGAGTGATTATGTAGGTATTGTGCGTTCGAACGAACGACTCCACTTTGCTATGAAGCGAATAAACATGTTCTGGAAAGAAATTAAAAGGCTGTATGACAAGAACATCCTTTCCACACAGTTATGTGAGCTTAGGAATCTTGTTACTGTTGCCCACCTCATTGTACAACAGTCTATAGAAAGAAAAAAGAATAGCGGGGGATTCTATAATGTAGACTTCGCATAAAATCATCCCTTGCGTGATGAGATGATTGGGCAATGGGGTGATTTATTTTCAGGAGTGTTTTTGTAAATAAAAAAGTCTCAGAGATCTTACTGAAAACCACACTATAAAAAACATCCTATAACTTAACTTTATATCTTTGAAAATCTAATAGACCTCTGAGACTTAGTCGCAAATATAAACAAAGATTATTACACTACCAAATTTTTTTATTGCTTATACCAACCTGTTGCAGAAATTTCTACACGTTGT